>JAITSM010000190.1 GCA_031287815.1 Prevotellaceae bacterium | reverse complement strand
GCCGCCTTTGCGCAAGCGACTGTTACGCCTATCAGTGTAAATTATGATAACCACGAGGTGAAATTCCGCGTTTCATGGAATGCGGCCACAGCCGCCAACAACCGCGTATGGGTGTGGGTGGACTTTTGTTCCGTCGCCGGCGTTACGCCCGGTACCTTTTCGCCCGCCACCATCAGCCCGGTATCCGTAGCCGGCGGAAGCTACGACGGACAGAACGGACGAGGCTTATATATATATGGCAATCCCTCGACCGTTACCGCCGCATTAAGCAACGCCACCGGCCAGTTCAACTGGTGCGCCTACGGCAGCGACTACCCGCCCAATGCCGTAACCAACGCCGGCGGCGGCTATACCCTGAGAGGCACCCGGCCGTTTACCATTAACGGTTCGCTCTCCGTAGATTCGGAAACCTTCAGCGCAGGCACCTGCATCACTTCCATTACCGACCCTACCGGGCACCCCGGCGGCTTTGCCGACAATCCGACCATTACCGGCGTTACTTCTCCAACGACTTGCTACAATCAGACGGCCACCCTCTCCGCTACGGCGAGCGGCGCAATAACCAACAGCATGACCTATACCTGGAACATTGGCGGCACGCAAAGTACCTCTACCGCCGCTTCCATCACCAGCCAAAATTTAGCCGCCACCACTACCTATACCGTAACCGCCCGCAATGCGAATGGCTGCACAAGCGCAGTATCCAATAAAGGAACAATTACCGTGCGCAATAATTTCAATCCCGGCACGATTGCCACCACCGGGCAGGCGATTTGCAGCGGAGCGGCGGTGAATACCATTGGCAACAGCATAGCAGCCTCCGGCGGCGACAACAGCATTTCCTACCAGTGGTACCGCAATGGCAGCGTTATTACCGGCGCTACCGCTACTACGTACGCGCCCACTGCGTACGCCTCCACCGTCGGCGTGCAGACCTTCACCCGCCGCGCAAAGGACGGCACCTGCAACACTACCTTAACCGCAAGTACCGGGCAGTGGATGTTGACGGTTAATGCCCTGCCGACGATTACCCTTACTACCGCCAATCACGACCAAACCGTCGAAACCGGCTCGTCTATTACGCCAATCAAATATACCACTGCCAATGCTAACGGTGCATCTATTTCCGGACAACCCTCCGGCGTATCCGGCGCGTGGGCTTCAAATACCTATACGGTGAGCGGCACCCCCACCGCTGCCGGGACATTTACTTATACCGTTACCACTACTAATAGCAATGGCTGCACCAATGTTACCGCTACCGGGAAAATAGTTGTTAATTCATCATTGCCACCCAGTAGTGGTAGTTGGGTTTGTGGCGCACAAACATGGAGTGGGATGTTGCGTAATCCTGTTGCGGGTTGTGCCGCAACTTCGATCCTTTCGACGACTAATTCTCCCCCCGCTCAATATCTGGATAATGGTACCACCTGTGGTTATTATTATAATTGGACTTGTGTCAACACCTCTGCAGCTGCCCTTTGTCCATCCCCGTGGCGTGTGCCCGACCAATCCGATTTTAATGCCCTAATTTCCTGCTCTGGCGGTGAGAACGGATCCGACCTGGCTACTAACTGGCCCTTGTGCGGCGCGTGGATCGCCGGAACAGGGCTGATCGGTGTCGGTGATCGCTGCCTGCTGTGGTCTTCGACTCCATACAACAACTCTAACGCCTGGCGCTTGTTCTATAATGTAGGCCTACAAAACACCCTCTCCGCCCCCAAAACGCACGGTTATGTGGTGAGGTGCGTTAAGTAGCGGCAGGCACTTCTTAATTTAAAAGTTAAAAACTAAAAGTTAAACCTTAAACAAGAAAAAAACAATGAAAAATAAAAAGGGATTAAAATTTGAACAGTTTATGCCGCCGTAAGGCGGAAAGTTTAGCCAAACGGTCGGAAAGTTTAGCTAAACGGTCGGGATGTTTAGCTAAACGGTCGGGGTGTTTAGCTAAACGGTCGGGATGTTTAGCTAAACGGTCGGAAGGTTTAGCTAAACGGTCGGGATGTAATGAATGCGATTATCCCCTAAACCCCTCCCCAGCCCTCCCCGAAGGGGAGGGAGTCAACTTCCCCTCCTTCGGAGGGGGACGGGGGGAGGTAACTAATGAAAAACGCCGGTATGGAAACATGCCGGCGGTTTTTTTGAATGGAGTAGGAGGTATGAAGTAGGAGGTGGCTTGCGCCGGAACCCTTCACCCTTCACCTCCATCTACCATTCGTTAAAATCGATTTCGTCGCTGTTTTCTACTGGCGTTAACCGTCCCCTGTCGCAGCGGAGGGTGCGGGCGGGATAGTTTTTGAGGACTGTTTGGTTGTGGGTAACCATGATCACTGCCGGCCCTTCGTGGCGGTGAATTTCCAGGAGAATTTTCATAATGTCGGTAGCCGTTTCGCTGTCGAGGTTACCGGTAGGCTCGTCGGCGAGGATGAGTTCCGGATTGTTGAGCAGCGCCCGCGCAATGGCGATGCGTTGCTGTTCGCCGCCCGAGAGCTGGTGTGGCATATCCTTTGCCTTCCGCTTCAGTTCTACGGCTTCCAGCACTTTTATAATCCGTTCGTCAATCAGCTTTTTATCGCGCCATCCTGTAGCCCGCAGTACAAATAATAAATTATCATACACCGGGCGGTCGTGCAGCAGTTGGAAATCTTGAAACACCACGCCCATTTTCCGCCGCAGGCGCGGGATTTGTTTTATTTTTATCGTTTCCAGGTCAAACCCTGCGACCTTCGCGTGGCCTTCTTCCAGCGGCAATTCCCCGTGTATGGTGCGTATCAGGCTGGTTTTTCCGCTCCCTACTTTTCCAATGAAATAAACCCATTCGCCGGGCTCTACTTGCAATGTCACCTCTTTCAAAATCAAATGGCTCCCCTGAAAAATGTTCACATTGCGAAAGTCGATAATATATTTATTTTCCATGATTATGTATTATAGTTTATTATGAACGTTAAAAAAAGACGTTTTTAAAAAATGTTTACAGAAACTGTAAAAAACACGACAAAGTTACGATTTAGTTTGTATCTTTACGAAAATTTTTTTCATTCTTTTGATAGAAAGATGCAACTTTTAGCGTGTACAAAAATGATATCAAAAAGGTTTTTCACCGTTCTTATTACGTTTATGTTTGCCGGAATGGTGTATTCCCAAAGCGTGGAAAGAAAACCGGATGAGTTGTTCCGAAAAGGGGTTGATTTATTTGAGAAAGGCTTGTACACCGACGCTGAAATGGTTTTTCTCCGCGCATCCAAAGAAACGAATCCTGCCGACCAGCTGACGCTGTCGGAAATTGCTTACTACCGTGCGGTGTGCGCTATTGAATTGCACCTGCCCAACCTGGAATCCTACGTGGTTGATTTGCGGGGAAACTATCCGGAAAATAAAAATATCAACCGGGTAACGTTCCTGCTCGCCAATTATTATTTTCAGGAACAGGATTACAGGAAAGCGCTCTTGTGGTACGAAGAAGTGGATAGCCGCGCCCTGCGCTACTACGAGCATGTGGAGTGCGTTTTCAAAAAAGGGTATGCGTATTTCGAGGCCGGCAAAATAGATTTGGCGAATAAATGTTTTATCGAAATCAAGGATGTCCCCGACAGCCCCTATGGCGTGCCGGCGACTTATTTCTACGGCCATACGGAATACATAAAACAGCATTATATTTCGGCGCAGCTGGCATTTGAAAAAATTGCGGCGGACGACCGTTTTGCTACGCAGGCGTCCTTCTACCTGCTCAATATCTACTACTCGCAACAGGATTACGAGGACGTGATAAAGGTGGGCGATAAGCTGCTGCCGACCATGAGCGAGCCCTATCATTCCGAAATGGCGCGCATCATTGCCGAGTCTTATTACCATACCAAAAATTACGCGAAGGCGCGCGAATATTTTGCGATTTATTCACCGGAGAAAACCAACCTTTCGCGTACCGACGAATATTTTCTCGGGTTGCTCGAATACCACGCCGCCAACTATGGGGAGGCCGTCCGTTATTTTGATAAAGTCAGCCATGCGCACCAGGATTCACTGGCGCAAAATTCCTATTATTATTTGGGAAGCGTTTATTTAACCCTCGATAAGAAAGCCGATGCGCAGAAAGCCTTCCAGTCGGCTTCGCAGCAGCCGTTCCTGCCGGCGCTCGCCAAAGACGCCTTTTTCCAATACGCCAAGCTGTCGCTGGAATTACAGAATAACGGCGAGCCGATAAATAAATACCTGGAAAAATATCCCGACGAAGATGCAAACCCTGAAATAAAAAGTTATCTGGCGTCGTTGTATATTATCAAAAATGATTACAAACAGGCGTTGGAGCAATTGTCCCTCGTCCCGAATCCCAGCGATAAGCAACAGTCCGATATACAACGGTTGAATTTTATTATCGGCAAGCAGTTGTACGATGAGCAGGACAGTTCAAAGTACGAAGAAGCGCTCGGCTATCTGGAATCTTCGCTCAGGGTAGCCCGCTATGATGCTACGATTGAAGCGCTGGCGAAATATTATAAAGCCGATATATATTACCTGCTCGGCCTCTACAAAGAAGCGCAGAAACAATTTGAAGACTTTGTTTCGGGAAGCGGCGCCATGCAATCCAAAAACGAATACATAGCGGCGCATTACAACCTGGCTTATTGCTATTACAGGCACAACGACTACGACAAGGCTATCTCGTGGTTTCGTAAATTCATTACAGCGGCGGGGACCTCGTTCCGGGAACAGGTAGCCGATTCCTACAACCGTATCGGCGACTGCAATTATATCCAGAGCATGTATTGGCCGGCAGCGGAAAACTATACCACCGCCGCCGATATGGACGCCGCCCATCCCGATTATTCCCTGTATCAAAAAGCGCTTTCGTATGGCCTGGTGGGGCGCAGCGAACGCAAGATAGAGACGTTGCAGGAATTATTAAAAAAATACGCCCATTCCGACTATGCGCCCACCGGCTTGCTGGAGCTGGGGCGTACCTATTTCCAAAATAACCAGTACAACGAAGCGGAAGCCACCTTTAAGCGATTGCTTGCGGATTATTCCGGCAGCCCTCAAATCATACAGGGGCTGATAGAGCTGGGGCTGATATGCACCAACACCAACCGGCTGGAGGAAGCAGTAGAATATTACACAAAAGCGCAACAACAAGCCGCGTCCAATTCTGTGGACGAAAAGAGCGCGCTGGACGGCTTGCGCAACGCCTATTTGGATATGGGCACGCCCAACCTGTATTACCAGCACCTCGAAAATATCGGTAAGGAATCGAACACTTCCGAACGGGCGTTTTCTATCTATAACGCCGCCGAAAAATTAGCCAACTCCGGCAGCTGCGACAAAGCCATTCCCGAATTCAGGGTATTTATCGACAATTACCCGAATAACGCCAACGTATTGCCGGCGCACTATTACTTGGCTACGTGCTACTATGAAAGAAGAAACTACATAGAAGCTATAGCGGAATTTAAGCATGTCATTAACGACGCAAGCAATAATATTTATAAGGAACCGGCGCTGATAAAATCAGGGCAGGCAAATATTTTCCTGGAAGACTATTCCACAGCAGTGGAAAATTTAAAACAATTGGCGCAATTGACCGAAAACGAAAGCGTGCAATTGTCGGCGCATATGGATATGGCAAAAATACATTTCGATAAGCTCCATAACTACCGCGAAGCGGCCAACATCGCGCATGCCGCCCTGTTAATGTCCGCAATCAGCGAATCGCAAGCCCGCGAAATGACTTTGATAAAAGCGAACAGCTGGCGCATACTGGGGCAGGGAGAAGAAGCGCTGAAACTTTACAGGGAACTCACAGCGAAAAAAATCAACGACAGGGGAAATGCAGAAGCTACTTTCTACCTTATAGAAGATACCTTTAAACAGGATAAATTCGAAGAAGGCGAAGCCATGGCTGTAAAATTTATCAATTCCGAAGCCAATATCTATCAATACTGGACGGCCATGACGCTGATTGTACTGGCGGAACAATATGCCCTGAAAGGCAATACGCCGCAGGCCGAAGCTACGTACGACAGTATTCTGAAAGGCTACAAAAACACGGATGACGGCATTATAGAAATGGTTAAACAACGCATGGAGGCGTTAAAAAAATAACACTCACCGGCAGTATGAGAATAAAAGGTTATATATTGTTCATAGTAAGTTTTACGTTATTCTGCGGAAGTAGCTATGCCCAAACCCACACCGGCAGTACCACCACTATAGAAACGCGGATAGTGGAAGTAACCCGCACTTATGAGCGCACCATCGTCGACGCCGACCGCATAGCCGTGCCTTTAAAAACCGGCGATTCCATTTCCGGCTTCACGACCTCGTTCAGCTACAAGGTTAATCCGGTATACCTGCCCGTATTCAATGTTTCCGGCAACCTTCAGGCCGCCGCCATTGAAGAACGGGTAGACGCTCCTTTGCAAAACTATGGCTACCTGCGGCTGGGATTAAGCTATCCCTGGGCGCCGCTGGCAGACCTTTACCTGCATAACCGGAATATTAAAAATTCTATTGTAAGCATTTATTACAACCATCGCTCCTATTGGGCAAACACCAGGCTGGTGGCGGAACAGCCGCCGGGCTACTCGCTTCCTGAAACCATTGTAGGGCACAATGCGCAGCACGATTTGGGCGTGTCGTTGCAACACCGGATTAAAAATATGCTGATACATGCCTCCTTCGATTACAAACGGCGCTATCTGCTGTTCAACGGGCACGATACCGCCTACCTCGCCCGCTTATCTTTGCCCGACGGCTATCCCAGCTACATCATTAACGCGATCAGGAATGACCCCAATTATATAAAATGGAAATTGCAGCAGGCCTACAATATTTATAATGCAGAGCTGGGTATTGCTTCCAAAAACGCTTATGACGGATTTTCCTATAACGTGAATTTCACCTTCGGCTACACGCACGACAAGGCGATTACCGTGCAAAGCCAGCCTACCGGCATGCCCGTTACCGAATACATCGGAGGCATTCACGGCAAAATCGCGCAAACTTTTGCACGTACCCATTCCGGCAGCCTCGCGTTTAAAGCGATTGCTTTCAATAAAGAAAATGCCTCGCGGCTGTCCGACGGCGTGTTTACGGTTACGCCGGCCTACGAATACCGGAAAGACGGTATCAGCATCTCGGCGGGCGTGAACCTGGAAGGCGTTTATAATTCACAGCCCTCCCAACGCGATTCAGGCAAATTGTCGCTACGCATTTTCCCGAATATATCTTTCGCCGCAAGGCTATCGGATTATTTCACGGCCTATGCAGGAATACACGGGCAAACGGACATTCATACTTACCAAAAAATAGCGCTCGAAAATCCGTATATCCTGCCGGGATTAACGGTGGAAAACATGCAGACGCCTTTTGACGTAACGATTGGCGGGAAGGGGAGGATATTTGACCTTGCCGGATACAATGCGTTTGTTTCTTATGCCTACACAAACAATATGTATTTTTACGTAAACAGCATGCAAGCGATATTCGGCGACCCCTCCGATTCTTTTATTCCGGGCTATTTGCGAAATAATTTTGATGTCGTATATAACAAAACCCATCGGTTTACACTCGGCGGCGATGTGGATTATACCATTGCCGACTTTGAAGCCATTGTTCGCGGGCGTTATTATATCTACTTCTTTAACCAGAGCGTGGAAGGTTTTAAGGCATGGCACAAGCCTTCGTGGGAAATCAGCAGCGACCTCCGCTACAGGTACGATGAATTTACGTTCGGCTTAGGCATTGCCGCACGCGGCAGCGCGCCCATACGCTATCAAAACCCGGAAACAGGAATGATTGCCGCAACCATCAAACCCTACATGGATTTGTCGCTGCAGGTGGAATACAAGTTTTACAAATGGCTGTCGGCGTTTGCGTATGGCAATAACCTGTTAAACCAGCATTATCAAAACTACTTCCTTTATCTACACCACGGCATTAGCGGGGGAGCGGGCGTGTCGCTGGTGTTTTAAGAATTATGAGCTGGCTGGCACCAGCTAACTTTCAACTTTCAACTTTCCATTTTCAACTAAAAAAAAGCCCCATCGGGGCGGAATATTCATAACCGCAGGCCAGCGCAGCGCAGCCTGCGGAAGAAGCCCCGCCCTGCCTTTCGCACGGCGCACTGTCCGTGCATAGCGGAAAGCGGGTGCTCCGCGCGAATAGCAGGGAAGTCCTTAGCTCCCCATGCTGCGTTCCGCTCCACTTGCATGGGGTTATGAAAATTCAAGCCCTGCGGGCTTATTCAATTGAGAATGGAGAATGGAGAATTAGCTTGCGCCTCAAAAGACATTCTCCACTCTCCATTCTCAATTCTCCATTCTCCCCCCCCCTTCCTTTTTCCGCCAAAAAGAACAGAATTTTCAAAAATTTTTAT
>JAITSM010000172.1 GCA_031287815.1 Prevotellaceae bacterium | reverse complement strand
CGTAGATTCAAGAATCAAATGCAACCGGGAAGATACATAGCGCGAGCTATTACTTTGTAAGGTTCGTCAAAGTTAAGCAATTTTCTTGGTCTTCGATTGAGTTTGTATTGTATGTTTTTGATAAATTCATCATCATAGTTTGAAAAAGATTCTTTTTTAGGGATATATTGTCTGATAAGTTTATTGGTATATTCATTTACTCCCCGCTCCCATGAGGAATAGGGATGAGCAAAATAGAATGTAGTATGTAACATTTTAGCTATTTTTTTATGTTCGTAAAATTCGCTTCCGTTATCAGAAGTAATGGATAGTACCATCTTTTTGTAGGGCAAAAGCAAATAGAATAATTCTATGGCTAAATCTTTTGCATTTTTCCCTTTAGGCAATTTTTTCATCAGCAGGAATCCTGTTTTACGTTCCGTAGCAGTCAAAATAGCTCCTTTGTTTTCTTTACCCACAATGGTATCTATTTCCCAATCGCCATATCGTTCTTTATTGTTGATCACCGCTGGGCGCAGGTCTATCGATAGTTTATCCGGTATCAAGATTTTTTTACCCCCCACCGGTCGTTTACGGTGCTTAAGTCGATGGCGCAGGTGTTGGTATAGTTCCCCTGCTTCCGCTTTGTCTTTTCTTATCAACTGATAAATGGTTTCGTGGCTGACCATCGGACAACCATCCCTTTTAGATTTTCCAACGATTTGTTCCGGCGACCACTGTTCTTGGGTAAGTTCTTTGATTATTTTCTGTTTCATCTGCTCGGTTAATTTTCGTTTCCTGTTAAACCGTTCTTTCCGTTCATCGGCATATTGCTGCGCCAAACCGGGAGAATATCCCCGTTTATGGCTGTTGCGTTTAAGTTCCAGGCAGATAACTGATTTATCCTTTCCTGTGGCCGTACAAATTTCTTTTCTGGTACATCCTGCTTGCAGCATCCGGAAAATTGTATACCTTTGTTCTGAAGTTAAATGTTTGTTTTTATTTTTCATAACAACTAAAATAAGACTTTTTTCTCTATTTTCCCTCGGGGGGTACCCCCCGAGGGAAAATCTTTTCTTATCTCAGTTGCTTTTACTAATTGAACTTATCCTGTCGCTTCGCCGGACATCCGTAGAGACGTGGCTCGCCACGTCTTTACGCGCCTGCGGAAGAATACGAACAAAACTTCAGCCTGAAAGGCTGGACAATAAACCATAAACAACTAACCACTAAAAATTAAAAATTATGACAATTGATTTCAAATTCAAAGATGTGATGCACCGCATCACCGCCCTGTTCGTACCGGCCTACCTGCCGGATGCGAAGAAAAAGTACAACCTGCATGCCAAACACCAGCCCGAGCTGGACATTCACGGCATCGCCTCCAAAGCCGAGCTGTATGACATCGCCACCTCCCCAAAGGTGATTGAAGAAGGACTGACCGCCGGCATGGAACTCCTCTCCTATTTAGCCGCCGACGGCTACAAGATCAAAACCCCCGTGTTCACCCTCAAAGCCGCCTTTCCGGGCGAATACGACGGTTCGGAAACACACCTGCCCGAAGGCGTTCTTGCGCAGGCGCGGCTCAATGTGGCGCCGGAGCTGCAGAAATTCTTCGGCCAAAGCGTCCGGCCGGATATTATCGGAGTAGAAGAAAACACCGGCTTCATCACCGAAGTAATCAACAAGGTAACCGGCGAGGTAGACCTTACCGTCCGTCCCAACTCGCTGTTCGAGATACGCGGCGTGGGATTGAAGGTGGCCGCCGACGCCAAGCACGCCGACGACATCGGCATCTACTTTGAACACGCTACTACTGGCACACGCGTCAAAGTCAACCCGCTGGATGTGGATGTGAACACCCCGCGCTCGCTCCACCTCATCGCCCCCCGCGTAAGCGATATCCCCGTAGGAGAAAGCTACTACGTGGTGGTACGCACTCAGGCATCCATCACGCGTGGCAACACGCTACTCAAGGAAGTCCGCGAGATGAAGTCAGACTTTACCATCACCTCTGCCTGATGATACCCTCTTCCCGCGTAGGAACTGGCTTATTTCCTGTGCAGGAACAGGCTTACTTCCTGCGCAGGAATAGGCCTATTTCCCGGGCAGGAACAGACTAACGGCGCTATATTACCAACTAAAAACACTAAAACCAATGAAAAAGATTTTAACCATTACCTTAACGGCTGCCCTGTTTATCATAAGCGGCTGCCGGAAATCTTGCCGGAATTTTTTATCAAAATAATGTGTACCTTTGTTTCGTCTTTTCAAACCACGCGACTATGTCTATCGAAGAACAACAGGAACTGAAACAAAAAAGCTACGCGGAAGCGCTTCGCTACATGGATAACGCCAAAGAGGCGTTGCAGAAAGCGAAGAAAGAGGATAAATACTATAATGACCGGAAATATGTACGTATGGCCTGCGGAACGGCTTACAACGGCGTGCTCCTTGCGCTGGACGCCTATCTTGCACTGAAAAACGTGGAACCGCCAAAGAAAACTCGCCGGTCAATAGACTTTTATACGGGAAGCATCGGCAAAATAGATAGAAAATTACTGCAATCCCTGAATGATGCGTACGACACTTTACATTTATCCGGTTACTACGATGGCAATTTAAATGCCCGTGTAATAAAGGAAGGCTTTGACGCCGCTTACGAAATCATCAACAAAATTAAACCGGCAAGCCAACAGGCCTCATGAAACCCCTGTTCAACAAAACCATCTTCTGGGACGTCAATTTCGAGCAGCTCGACTACGACCGGTACGCTCATTTTGTGATCGAGCGCGTATTCGAGCGCGGCGATATCGAGGACATCCGCCAGTGCCGCCGCTACTACGGCGACGAAAAAGTAAGGGAAGCGCTCACGCAGGCGAAATGGATGCGCAAAGATATCGTTTATCTCGCTATGGCCGTCCTGAACAATAAAATAGAAGACTACAGATGCTACACTATCGCACAATCAGACCCGCAACACTGGGGATACTAAAGCAACTGATGAGCATTCCGGAATTGGGCGCTTTTGCATTGGCGGGCGGTACGGCACTGGCGCTACGCTACGGTCATCGGGAGTCTATAGATTTGGATTTATTCTCTGCCACCCATTTTGAGAACGAAACAATAACATCCATATTGGAACGGGAATTTTCTTCATTCCAATACAGAGGCACTCACAGCGCCATTGGCGTATTTGCACACATCAACGAGGTGAAGATAGATATGATCGATTATTCGCGCTACAAACTTATCGGCGACGTGGAAGACATGGACGGCATACGGATTTTAAGTTCCAAAGATTTGATTGCAATGAAAGTTAACGCCGTATTGCGGCGTGCCGTAAAAAAGGATTTTTGGGATATTGCAGAACTATTGCATCACTATTCAATGAATGATTTTATTGAGTTTTATACCCAAAAATATCCTACCAAAATGCTTTTAATTACCGTTCCGGCGGCTATTTCCTATTTCGACGAGGCCCACGACAGCGAAGCCCCCGTAAGTTTCAAGGGGCAAACATGGGCGTCGGTGCAGGCGTTTATACAAAAGCAGGTGCGCGATTTTTTGATTTAAACGCAAGTGAATTCATCCCGTCATATTTCCCTTGTAGGCTTTATGGGCAGCGGCAAATCGACGGTTGGGAAACAACTGTCGCACGTGCTGCAATGCCCGCTATTCGACACGGACAGCCTCATTGAAATGCGCAGGGACAAAAGCATTGCGGACATTTTTGCCGCCGAAGGCGAAGAAAAATTCCGCGAATACGAATACCGCCTGCTGCTTGAATTGGCGAACGCCCCCCGCCCCTCCGTGATTGTTTGCGGCGGCGGCACGCCCTGCTTTGCAGACGCTATGGATATTTTAAATGCACACTCCGCCACCGTTTATTTACAGGCGCCGATGGAACTCCTCTACGCCCGGTTGAAAAACGAAGTACTGCAACGCCCCTTGCTGCAAGGGAAAGGCGACCTGAAAACATTTATTGCGGAATTGTTGGCGCAGCGCGAGCCGTTTTACCAAAAAGCGGAACGGACAATAGCGATAGAAAAGAAAACAGTAGAAGAAATAGCTGTAGAAATAGCTTTTATATAATACTTCGGTTATTCTTAACCATAAGGTATTTGTTTCACACAATCACTTCCCGCTTTTTAATATCCTTCACCCGCAACTGGATATTGGCTATGCCACGGTAATAATTCTCGGAAACCGAATAGCAGACGTCTACCGGATTACCGCCCTGCATGTGGCTGAAATGTTCCGCCTGGTTGAACGCGATGGCCGAGATAGGGCGGTAGGGCTCGTCTTCCTGAATAAGCTCCAGCTTCAAATGCCCCGCATCGGAACCGACCAAGCGGCCGTTGCCGTTGTCATACACATTGTCGGTAATAAATACCGGCGACATGTTGCCCGGCCCGAAGGGCTGGAATTGTTTTAATATGCGGAAAAATTTCGGCGTAATCTGTTTGAAGTCGAGGTAGGAGTCGATATCAATTTGCGGCGTCAGCAAATCGTCGGAAACGACTTTGGATACATATTGTTCAAAGCGCGTACAAAATTCTTCAAAATTTTCTTCCCGTAAAGTCAAGCCGGCAGCGTACATGTGCCCGCCAAACGTTTCGAGCAAATCGGAGCAGGATTCAATGGCATCGTACAGGTCAAAGCCAGCAATGCTGCGCGCCGAGCCGGTGATAAAGCCGTTGGATTCGGTGAGCACAATAGACGGGCGGTAAAAAGACTCTACCAGTCGCGAAGCCACAATGCCCACCACCCCCGTATGCCACGAGGGATTGAA
>JAITSM010000151.1 GCA_031287815.1 Prevotellaceae bacterium | reverse complement strand
TTTGGGAAAAAGATTCGATCCCATTCCCACGCAGCTTGCGCCTGCGTCGAACCACATTTTGAGGTTGGCTTCTTCGGGTTTTACGCCGCCCGTTATCATCAGCATCGACCAGGGCATGGGCGCTTTCAGGGCTTTTACAAAGTGGGCGCCCAATACGTCGCCCGGAAATATTTTGCACAAATCGCAGCCTGCCTCCTGCGCAAATCCTATTTCCGACACCGAGCCGCAACCCGGCACATAAGGAATCAGCCGCCGGTTGGCCACTTTCGCAATGTCGGGATGGAACAAAGGGCTTACAATGAAATTCGCCCCCAGCCGGATATAAAGCGAAGCCGTCGGCGCATCCGCCACAGAGCCTGTGCCGAGAATCATGTCTGGGCATTCGCGGGTTACAAATTTGCTTAATTCGCTGAATATTTCGTGCGCAAAATCACCCCTGTCGGTGAACTCGAAAACCCTTATTCCGCCCTCGTAGCAGGCTTTTACCACGTTTTTTGCCGTTTCAATCTCCGGGTGATAAAACACCGGCACAACGCCCGACGAAAACATGGTTCCTAAAACTTGAAGTTTATTAAATTTTGACATAAATTTATTTTTATATTTAAAGATTTAAAAATTTAAAGATTTAATTTTTAATGAATACTCAATATTATTAAATATCATTCCGTCAGGAATGAATCGCTCGGTAAAAGACAAAACCTGCCGTGCAGGATGTATTCCATACGGAATACACCCAAAAGATTGCAGCATTTTTCTACCGTGCGCAACAACCGTAGCGAAGCGGAGGTCAGTGTAACCAAACTTGACTGCTTGCCCGGACAGCAATAAATTATTATAAAGTAAACAAGTATAAGACTGAGTATTCATATAATTTTTATTTGTATTTTATTCCTGACATTTGACTATTTTTCAAATATGTAATGAAATTATTTACAGATTTTGAAATATCTTTTGCTTTTCCAATCAAGATTTCAAATTCGTTTGCATTGATATAAGAATAATCTAACGCACGATAAAGTTGACTGCGTATTTCTCCGCAAGAACCTTTTGCAATGTAAAGAAAATGTATAAATTCTTTATTACCGTTTCTTTCAAATCCTTCGGCAATATTATCCATTATAGAACCGGAAGAGGCTCGCATTTGTTCTTTTAAGCGAAAATCTTTACTGAATAAATCATAATTAGTAATACGAAATATTTCTTTGCAAAAACTTCTTGCCATTTTCCAGATTTCCAAATCTTCAAAACTATTAACAGTAGCCATAATATTTAAATATTTAAATTTGAAATCTTTGAATTTATCTAATCACTCTCCCGCTGCCGTCGCCTTTCATCAGCTGTTCGACTTCGGGGATGCTTACCAGATTGAAATCGCCGTAAACGGTATGCTTCAATGCCGACGCCGCCACCGCAAAATCAAGCGCCGCCCGCCCATCGGTATATTGCAGCAATCCGTAAATCAATCCGCCCATAAACGAGTCGCCGCCGCCGACACGGTCGACGATATGCGTAATGTCGTATTGTTGGGACTGGTAAAATGTATCGCCGTTGTACAAACAACCGCTCCAGGTGTTATGATTGGCGTTTATGGATCCGCGCAGCGTGATAATAACTTTCTTCGCACGCGGGAATTTCGCCATCAACTGCCGGCACACCGATTCAAACGCCTGCGCCTTGATATGTCCCTGCGTTTGCGACGCATCAAACTTTTCGGGCTTAATGCCGAAAACCTTTTCCGCATCTTCTTCGTTTCCCAGAATTACATCGCAGCCTTCGGCCAGCGCGGGCATCACTTCGGAGGCTTTTTTCCCGTAAAGCCAGAGGTTTTTGCGGTAATTCAAATCGCACGACACGGTAATGCCCATTTTGTTTGCCTTTTTCACGGCTTCGAGGCAGGCGTCGGCGGCTCCCTGCGAAAGCGCGGGAGTGATTCCCGTCCAGTGAAACCACTGCGCATCTTCAAAAATTTCTTGCCAGTCAATCATCCCTGCCCGAATGTCGGATATGGACGAGCCTGCGCGGTCGTAAACCACTTTCGACGGGCGCGCTACCGCTCCCGTTTCAAGAAAGTAAATCCCCACACGCTTGCCGCCGTGGAGAATGTGGCTGGTGCCGACATTGTATTTCCGCAATTCGGAAATACACCATTCGGCAATATCGTTTTCGGGCAGGCGGGTAACAAAATCGACGGGAATGCCGTAATTAGCCAGCGACACGGCTACATTCGCCTCGCCGCCGCCAAAGGTGGAAACCAGTTGGCTCGACTGTTTGAACCGGAGATTGCCGGGCGTTGCCAAGCGGAGCATTATTTCACCAAAAGTAACTACTTTTTTCATATCGTTAAAAGTTAAAAAAGTTCTTTGCATTGTTACAGGATATATCTTCCACCATTTTCCCCAGCAACGGCATTTCCGACGCAGGCAGCAACCCCTGCGCTACGTCGTTGCCCAAGATATTACACAGTATCCTGCGGAAATACTCGTGGCGCGGATACGACAGGAAACTGCGCGAGTCGGTCAGCATCCCGACGAAGCGGCTCAACAGCCCCATCACGGATAAAGTGTGCAGCTGGTTTTCTATTCCGTCTTTCTGGTCTAAAAACCACCAGCCCGCGCCGAACTGTATCTTCCCTGCCGCCGAGCCGTCCTGGAAGTTGCCGGCCATCACGGCAAGCATTGCATTGTCGCGCGGATTGAGATTGTAGAGGATTGTTTTTGCCAGTTTGTCTTCCCTGTCCAAACGGTCGAGGAATTTGGACAATGATTGCGCCGTATTCCAGTCGCCAATGGAATCGAATCCCGTATCGGCGCCAATGGCTTTGAAAAGTCGCGTATTGTTGTTGCGCAGGGCGCCGTAGTGAAACTGCTGCGCCCAGCCTTTTTCCCAGTCCATTTTGGCAAATTCTACCAGCATTGCCGATTTGAATTTGCGCACTTCCTCCGCCGCAAGCGGATTGCCTGCATATGCTTTTTTGAAGATACGTTCAATTTCCGAACCGGTATAATCTTCGGCATAAAATTCCTCCAGCCCGTGGTCGGACAGTTTGCATCCTGCGGACGCAAAAAAGTTATGACGCACCTGCAACGCCTGCAACAAATCCGCATAACTGCCGATGTCCACGCCTGCTACCATCGATAACTTTTCCACGTAGGTGCGGAAAGTACCGGCATTTTCTACCGCCATCGCCTTGTCGGGACGCCAGGTGGGCAATACCTTTATCGAAAAGTTTTCGTTTTTCAGGGCAATGTGGTATTCCAAAGAATCCACAGGGTCGTCGGTGGTGCAAACGGTCACGACGCCGTATTTCTGCATCAGTCCGCGCGCCGTGTATCCGGGCGTTTGCAGTTTTGCGCTGCATTCTTCGTAGATTTCGTGTGCTGTGGCGGGCTTCAGCAGTTTATCCACGCCAAAACAGGTTTTCAGTTCCAAATGCGTCCAGTGATATAAAGGATTGCGCATGGTGTAAGGCACGGTTTCCGCCCATTTTTCAAACTTTTCCCAATCCGTTGTATCTTTTCCGGTAATGAATTTTTCATTTATCCCGTTTGTACGCATGGCGCGCCATTTGTAATGGTCGCCTTCGAGCCAGAGTTGCCCCAGGTTGTCGAACTTGCGGTCTTCAAAAATCTGTTTCGGGTCTAAATGGCAATGATAATCGATTATCGGTTGATTTTTTGCATAACCGTGATAAAGTTGCCGCGCCGTTTCCGTCTGCAAAACAAAATTTTCATCTATAAATATTTTGTCCATATTCTATGAGTCTATGTTCTATTGTCCATATTCTATTGTCTGTGCCTACACTCCGCTGAAAGAGCTGAATCCGCCATCTACGGGCAATACTACGCCGGTAACGAAACTTGCCGCCTTGCTGCATAAAAACTGCACTGCGCCGTTCAGTTCGGACAGGTCGCCGAAACGTTGCATCGGCGTTTTTGCCATCACTTTCAGGCTGCGTTCGGTGAGCGAGCCGTCGGGATTGATTAGTACGGCGCGGTTCTGGTCGCCTATGAAAAATCCCGGCGCAATAGCGTTTACGCGCACGCCGTCGCCGTATTTCATCGCCATTTCCATTGCCATCCACTGGGTGAAATTGCTTATGCCGGTTTTTGCCACCGAATAGCCCGGCACGCGCGTGATAGCCGAATAGGCCGCCATCGACGATATATTCACGATTGCGCCCTGCTTCTGCGCCGCCATTACTTTGCCGAATACCAGCGACGGGTATACCGTGCCGTTCAGGTTGAGGGTGGTTACTTTTTCCCAGTCGGATATTTTCATATCAAACACCGGCTGGTCGGGTGCCAGGGTGGCTCCGGGCAAATTGCCGCCGGCAATGTTCAATAAAATATCAATGCGCCCCCAGCGCGCTACTACATCGGCGGCGACCTTTTCGAGGCTTTCTATATCGAGCACATTGCCGATAAACCCGATTGCTTCGCCCCCGAGCGATACTAATTCTTCCACGCGCGCATCCAGCTGCTCCTGACGAATGTCGAGGGCAACCACTTTTGCGCCTTGCGTTACAAAATGCCTTGCGATATTTCCGCCAAGCACTCCGCCGGCTCCTGTGATTATCGCTACTTTTCCTGAAATGTTAAATAATTCGTTCATATTTTTTTTAGTTTAGAGTTAAGAACTAAGAGTTAAGAGTTAAGAGTTGGCTGGCGCCAGCACTCATACATCATACTCTTTTACCGCCGCCATAACGCCCATTACCTGCGCAAAGGCATACATCCGCCCCAGAAACGAATATCCCGGATTGTAGGTTTTGTTTACATCGTCGAGCATCAGCCGTCCGTGGTCGATACGCATCGGGATACCGGGATTTTCGCGTTCGAAAATGCGCACAAGTTCTATCACATGCCCGCGCCCTTCGAGGTGCGAGGCTTCGAGTACATATCCGTCCTTATCGACTTCGGTGCTGCGCAGGTGCACAAAATGCGTCCGTTTGGCAAACCGCCGCGCCAGCGCAATCACATCATTATGCAGCCCCGAACTCAACGAGCCGGCGCAAAACGTCAACCCGTTGTGCGGATTGTCTACCGCGCTTAAAAACCATTCAATATCTTCGGCAGAAGTAACAATGCGCGGCAGCCCCAGCACCGCAAAGGGCGGGTCGTCGGGGTGTACGCACAGGTTTACGCCGTATGCTTCGGCTACGGGAACGGCCTGTTCCAAAAAATATTTCATGTTTTCGCGCAATTGCGCCTTGTCGATTCCATCGTACAGGGCAAGCAACTGTTTGAAAAGTTGCACAGGGTTTTTTTCGCCCTCGCGGAAGTTTCCGCTCACGAAGCCCTGCGTTTTTATAATAACGGTATCGATCAGTTCCTCTTTTTCGGCTTCGGTAATGGTTTTGCCCAAAGCGTGCACTTTTTCGATCATCTCCGCCGGATAATCCTTTTCGGCGTCTTTGCGCGCCAATAGGCAGCAGTCGAAATAGGCAAACCGCACGGGGTCGAAAAACAGCGAATAAGTGCCGTCGCCGTTGGGTTTCCGCAGGTCGGTGCGTATCCAGTCGATTACCGGCATAAAGTTGTAACAAACCGTTTTTACGCCCGCCCTGCCCAGATTGGCGAGGCTGATTTTATAGTTTTCGACCAGCCTGTCTCTGTCCTTTCCGCCGTATTTAATGGCCTCCGGCACCGGCAGGCTTTCGACTACCGACCACCGCAGGCCGGAAATGTCGATATGATTTTTCAGTTCGCCAATTGCCTCCGGCGTCCATATTTCGCCGTTAGGCACCTCGTGCAGCGACGTAACAATACCCTCTACGCCTATCTGCCGGAGCATATCCAGCGTAACGGGGTCTTTTTTTCCAAACCATCTCCATGTTCTTTCCATCGTTTTTCAAATTTTAAGTTTAAAGTTTCGTAAAATCAGATGATACGCACCCGCTAATGCTAACACGACACCCTCGTTAACGCTAACACGACACCCTCGTTAACGCTAACGCGACACCCTCGTTAACGCTAACGCGACACCCGCGTTTTTTTTCCCCTGTAACATAGTTCATTTTGTCCTGCTATTTTTCATTTTCGGGAAAAATGATCCTGTAATTTCCGCTCAAATGCATAAATGCAAACAGTTGTAACAATCCGTCGTAGTAGGCGTCGAAGTAGCCGTCGTCGTAGGGCTTGTTTTCGGCTTTCCAGAAGTGGTCGATGAATTCGTAGCTTTTGGGGTGCGTGCAGGCCAGCGATACGGCGGCAGTGGTAGCTACCAGCCCCAGCGAGTGGCGCAGTTTTACTTTTCCGCCGGCGGGGAGAATCCAAAGAACCTTGCTGCCGTCCATGTTATA
>JAITSM010000144.1 GCA_031287815.1 Prevotellaceae bacterium | reverse complement strand
GAACAGAGAAGTTAAGCCCGTCAGCGCCGATGGTACTGCTATACCAAGTGGGAGAGTAGGTCGCCGCCTAATCTTACAAACGCGCCCTGCAATTCAATCGCAGGGCGCGTTTCGTTTATATAATATCAAAAAAATCTTCTAATTTTGTATTTATTTCGCTGAGATATGCAGCGTTTTTTATTTTTTTTGCATCTTAATGAAAAGCCGTGCTAAAGACCAATATTGGATGAGCGAATACGACTTGATTGCCGCATGTGCAAAAGGGAATATTATTGCCCAGCGGCAGTTATATGATAGATATGCCGGTAAAATGTTGAGCGTATGATTACGGTATGCCGGAACCCGTGAGGTTGCAAGGGATTTGCTGCATGATGGCTTTATCCGGGTGTTTAACAAAATAAAGACGTACAGGGGCGAAGGGTCTTTTGAAGGATGGATGCGGAAGTTGTTTGTCAATACGGCATTGGAATATTTACGAAAAAAGAATGTGTTGAAAAGGTATGAAGAGTATCCGGTTTCTGTTCCGGCAGCGGACTATTCCGTTTTTGAAAAAATATCGGCAGATGAACTTTTGGGGAAAATAGCTGCCCTTCCTGCCGGATACCGTGCGGTTTTTAACTTATACGCTATCGAAGGGTACTCGCATCAGGAGATTGCCGCCCTGTTGCATATCAGCGAAAGCGCTTCACGCTCGCAATATACCCGTGCACGAAGTTATTTGCAGAAAATGATAAAAGAAACAATGTAACATGGACGAAACAACGTTGAAATATTTGTTCCGCGATAAACTGGAAAACCACGAAACGTCGCTTGACCCCGCCGATTGGGATATTATCCGGCGGCGCTTGCAGCAACAGAAACATCGAAAAATTGCTATGGTGTGGTATTCTGCCAGTGCAGCGGCGGTGGCATTGTTTTTTGTCTTGTACCAACCTTCCGGTGCAGGGCGTTTGCCGGTTGTTCAGCCCGTTGTTGCTTCGTCTACGCTTTCTATTGCTGTGCCCGACGAAGTGCGGCAAACTGCGTCTATAGCTGTGCCTGTGAACAGGGCTACGGTGGCCACACGTAAGCCGCCGGCTCCCTTGCTGGAGTATCCGGAGGCTGCGCACCATGAAATACCTGTAATGGCAAACGTACCGGCCGATACCATAGAGGCGGAAAAAAAGGGAACACCCACGCAGCTTAATATGCCGGATTCGTTATTAACATTTCCGTTGGCTGAAGAGGAAGAGGCTAAGTCCGGACAGGCGGGAAAAAAGAAATGGGCGTTGGCGTTGTTGGCCGGTCAATCGGGCGCTGTTGCTTTTCCTAATTCCACAGAACTTATGTATGACGACTTCTATGCACTCGATGAGGGGTATCCCGGCTTATCCACCAATACTGAATATGATGTGTTAAGTAGTCCTACGGAAACCATCCATCATATACCGCGTTCCTTCGGAGTGACGTTCCGTTTTTATTTCGCTCCACATTGGGCGATAGAGTCGGGGCTGGTTTATACGTATCTTTCATCGGAATACAAATATGCCAATGGTTTCCGCTTGAAACAGCACTTGCATTATCTGGGATTGCCTGTCAATGCCGTTTATCAATTTGCCGGGAGCAAGCGGTTTTCCGTGTATCTGTCGGGTGGCGGCATGTTGGAAAAAGGCGTTAGCATCGCGGGATTGCAATGGTCGCTGAACGGGCAGTTAGGCGGAAGCTATCAACTTTCCCCACGTTTCAGCCTGTATGCCGAGCCCGGCGTACGCTACTTTTTCCCTGACGCACGCCAGCCGGAAAGCGTGCGTACGGAACGGCCGCTCAATTTTACACTGGGCTTCGGAATACGCGCCAATTTCTAACTTTTCACAACACAGATGCAGCGTTTTGGATTCGTCCGGCATCTTATAAGAAACATTTAAACACTATGCCTATGTATGCGAAAAAATGTATCATCAGAGTTTTTGATTTTATCATTGTAACAATGTGTGGAAGCCTGCTTGCGCTGCTGCTTCTGAACAGTTGCAACAACATTGAAGACACCATTACGTACATGGTCAACGAACCGGTGTACATGTCTTATTCCGACTTCCGCACGCCGCCGCCGGTACAAACGGCGCAGGCAATAACAAGTCCCGGGAAAATTTGCCTGTATGGCGATTATATTTTCATCAACGACGTAAACAAAGGGTTTCATATAATTGACAACACCAATCCTTCGTAGCCGCAACCAGTGGGATTTGTTAATTTGCCGGGCAATATTGACCTTGCGGTGAAGGGCAACCTGTTGTTTGCCGACAGTTATGTGGATTTGGTGTGGTTCGACATCACGCAACCTGCGCAGCCCGCAGTCGCCGGCCGGCTGGAACATGCTTTCCCGGATGTGCTTCCTCCCAGCGACAATTATTATCTGATGACGGAACTCGACGCCAGCAAAGGCGTAGTGATTGGTTGGAAGGTGAAAACCATTACCGAAAAAAGACCTCACGACATTTATTGTCCGGGATGCCTCTATCAGAATGATGGCGCTTCATTTGGCGCCGAGGGTGGCTCATCGGGCGTGGCGGGCATGACCGGCTCCATGTCGCGCTTTGCTGTGCATGGCGATTACCTGTATGCGGTTACCGATTTCATGCTGAAAGTATTTGCCCTTTCCGGCAATGACGTAACGAAAGGCGGCGAACAATATCTTAACTGGAATACCGAAACTATTTTTGCGTATGACCAAAAGCTTTTTCTGGGAACTACCTCCGGCTTGTTGATTTATGATATTGCCAACCCCGCTGTGCCGGAGTACTTGTCGTCGTTAAATCATGTGCTGGGTTGTGACCCGGTGGTGGTGCAGGGGAA
>JAITSM010000053.1 GCA_031287815.1 Prevotellaceae bacterium | reverse complement strand
GTTAAAAGTTAAAAGTTAAAAGTTAAAAGTTAAAAGTTAAAAGTTAAAAGTTAAAAGTTAAAAGTTAAAAGTTAAAAGTTAAAAGTTAAAAGTTAAAAGTTAAAAGTGCTGGCGCCAGCCCAATTAGTCACATTAGCACATTAGTCACATTAGCACATTAGCACATTAGTCACATTAGCACATTAGTCACATTAGCACATTAGTCACATTAGCACCTTACGGGATAATTATGTTTTGGATCGTATTCCACGGCCCTTTTTCGCCGCGGGAGTTTTCCCAGCGGAGGGCGAAGTAGACGGTTTTGCCGCGCTGGGAGTCGGGAAAAGTGAGGTGGAAGGGGGTGTGGGTGTCGAACAGGGAATTGTGGAGGTCGTCGTGGTTGGTGAGGAGGGTGTCGCTGACGGCGAATACCATTTCCGCGCCGTGCACGCCCGGGGGTTTGGCTTTTTTATCGCTTCCGCTGTCGCGGAAATGAATATCCACTACGCCCAGGCTGGGCAATACGACCTTGTCCACCATTACGGTGCTCGTGGGGGCGGGGTGCTTTCCGCCGCCGCCGCTGGAGCGTTCCGGCAGCCCCATGGCGAGGAGGTCGCTGTTTTTTACCAACGGGTTATTCTTTAAAAAACCCTTGTAGAGGTGCCGGAACAGCGGCTTGAACGCATTTTCCGCATCCCGGAAGTCCGCCGTAATCCCTTTCGTCCGCTTCGACTCGTCGCTCCACGCGGCGTACACGGAGTTGTAGGTCTTGAACGCCGGCGCGAACGTGGTGTCGAACCATATCCCCAGCGGAGTATCCGCCGCGAAGCCCATCCGCGCGCGGTTGTCGGGGTTTAAAATAAAGTTCCAGGTGGATATGACCGTCTGGTAGACTACGTAGTGATTTTTGGTGAGCCAATCGTTTGTAGACATAACTTTTTTGTTGTTTGTGTGTTATTATTGTTATTTTCTGTCGCCGGAAATTCCGTTTCCGGCGCCGGAATTTCCGTTTCCGGCACCGGAATTTCCGTTTCCGGCGCCGGAAATTCCGTTTCCGGCACCGGAAATTCCGTTTCTGTCGCCGGAAATTACGTTTCTGTCGCCGGAATTTCCGTTTCCGGCGCCGGAAATTCCGTTTCCGGCGCCGGAAATTCCGTTTCTGTCGCCGGAAATTCCGTTTCCGGCGACGATATTTCTTTTAGCGTTTTCCACTTTTTATTTTCCATTTTCCACTTCCCGGATGCTGCCGGCGACAATGTTGGCAACGGTTTCGCGGAGCCGTCTAAGGGAGCCTTTGTCTTCGGGGTGTACGCGGTTGGTGAGGATGATTACGGCGGTGCGGGATACGGGGTCGATGGTGATGGAGGTTCCGGTGTAGCCCGTATGCCCGTAGGCGGAGGGGTGGAAGATTTCGCCGTCGCTGGCATAGTCGGAGGATACGTCCCAGCCGAGGGCGCGGCCGAATGGTTCATAGCCGGTGGGGAGGCTGCGCATCATTTGTACGGTAAGGGGGCCGAGGAGTCGGACGCCGTTAATTTCGCCTTCGTTGAGGAGCATGGCCGCGAGCAGGGAGAGGTCTTCGGCGTTGGAGAAAAGTCCCGCATTGCCGGAGACGCCGTCGTTGAGGAGGCGGGCGAGGGGGTCATGGACTTTTCCGCGGAGGGGTTGGCCGTCGGGCTGTATTTCAGTGGGGGCGACCCATTCGAGGGTTTCGCCGGTGGGGTTATAGTCGGTGTGATGCATGCCCAGGGGCTGGAAAATGTTTTGTTGAGCGAAGCGTTGGAGGGTGCTGCCGGAGATGTTTTGGACGATGTGCTGGAGGGTAATAAAGTTGAGGCAGCTGTAGTCGAATACGGTTCCCGGCGGGTTGTTGCGTTTGACCTGGGAGATGTATTCCAGCAGCCCTTCGGGATGGGGGAAGGCGTAGGTTTTGGCGAGTTCTTCCACCGGCGCGTAGGGGGGGAGGCCGGAGGTGTGGGTGAGCAGGTCGAGGATGCGGATATTCTGTTTCCGCCTGCCGGCGCTGTCTGTCCAGGGCTGGAATCCGGGGATGTAGAGGGATACGTTGTCCTGCAGGCGGAGCTGCCCGCGTTCCAGGAGGATCATGACCGAGAGGGCGGTGGAAACGGATTTGCTTACGGAGGCGAGGTCGAACACCGTGTTCGTGGCCATGGGGAGGGTGTCGGGGTAGACCTGTTTGTGGCCATAGGCTTTGAGGAAGGCCAGCTTGTGGTGGCGCACCACGGCGATGACGGCTCCCGGCATGTCGCCCCGCAGGAGGGATTGCCGGACAGCGCTGTCGATATACGTTAGTTTTTGTTCCTCCAGCCCGGCCGCTTTGGGGGTGGATTTTTGGAATGACGGCTGTTCCGCCGTCCCGCCGCCGCATCCCCAGAAGAGAAGGGCGATGAGAAGCCCCCTTAATCCCCCGAAGGGGGAAAGGGCTATGGCGCTTTTTGATGGTGTTTTCATGTTTTTTGAGTTAAGAGTTAAGAACTAAGAGTTAAGAGTTGAGAACTAAGAATTAAGAACTAAGAGTGCTGGCACCAGCCAACTCTTAGTTCTTAACTCTTAGTTCTTAGTTTTAATAAGGCACAGCAGCCCGATAAACGTAAAGGCGGCATTCATGATGAGGAGTTCATAGCTGAATTTATAGCCGTTGAGCCAGGCTTCGGAGTGCAGGTCGAGGAGCAGGCAGAGTAAGGGCGAGAGAATGGCTACTATCGGCAGGTATTGGTCTTTTACCGCCCATTTGGTGAATATGCCGAAGGCGAACATCCCGAGTATCGGGCCGTAGGTGTAGCTGGCCAGGACGTATACGGCGTTGATGACCGAAGTATTGTTCAAAAGGTTGATTATGACAATCACGATGCCCATCAACACCGCCATGCCGATATGCACTTTTTTGCGGCGGCTGGCTATTTGGGCTTCCGAGCCTTTCCTGTCGGCGCTTTGCAGGATGTCTACCGTAAACGAGGTGGTCAGCGAGGTCAGCGCCGAGCCCGCCGCCGAGTAAGCCGCCGCAATCAGCCCGATGATAAACAGGATGCCTACCGCTATGGGGAAATACCCGCCGGTAGCGAGCAGCGGAAACAGGTCGTCGCTCTTTTCGGGGATGGCCACACCCGCGCCGGAGGTGTAAATATACAGCAGTACGCCCAGCAGCAAAAACAGGTAGATGACGCCGAACTGCAGCAGCCCGCTGGTGATAATGTTCTTCTGCGAGTCTTTCGGGTTCTTGCAGCTTAGTATCTTTTGCATGAAGTCCTGGTCCAGCCCGGTCATGGCTATCACCGTAAACATCCCGGCGAGGAACTGTTTGAGAAAATACCGTTTGTCGTTAATATCATCAAAGAAGAAGACCTGCGAATAGTCGTGCGTATTGATGGCTGTCCACATTTCGCCGAAGCTGAAGCCCAAGCCCGAGGCGATATAATAAATGCTCATCACCACCGATACAATCAGGCAAAGGGTCTTGAACGAGTCCGTCCATATCAGCGTTTTCACGCCGCCCCTGTAGGTATACAGCCATACCAGCGCCATAGATACCGCCACGTTGAGCAGGAACGGCAGGTGGTAGGGTTCGAAGACCAGCAATTGCAATACGGCGCATACCAGGTAGAGCCGCACCGCCGCCCCCAGCATTTTGGAGATAAAGAAAAACCACGCCCCCGTTTTGTAGGACGCTATCCCGAAGCGGTTGGAGAGGTATTCGTAAATAGAGGTCAGGTTCATTTTATAGAACAGCGGGATGAGGATAAAGGCAATGATGAACTGCCCGGCCACAAAGCCTATCGCCATTTGCAGGTAGGCAAAGCTATTGCCGGCGACCATGCCCGGCACCGATACAAACGTAACGCCCGATATGGCGGCGCCGATCATGGCAAAGGCAACCACGTACCAGGGGGATTTCCGGTTGCCCACAAAGAAACTTTGGTTATCGGCCTTGCGGCCCGTAATCCAGGAGATGCCGAACATCGCGGCAAAATAAGCGACTACTGTCAATAGGATAAAGATAGGATTCATTTTATTAAATTAAAAATTAAACGGTGCAAAGTTATTAAATTTATTTAAATAAGGCCATTCTCAATTAAAAAGGATTCTTTGCCTGCTGGCGGTGTAGGCGCCGAAGATACCCAGTGCGCCGCCTTGAATGTTGGAGGGCATGTTGGCGGGGGGGCCGGCGAAGAGGGGGTTGCCGCCGCTGATTTCCTGTTGGGCGGAGCGTACGAACTCAAAATATTCGGGCGACAGCGTATTCAGTTCGGCAATGAGGGTATCGCCCGGATGCAGCTTTATCCGCTCGTCCTCGTACCACCACATCTCGTCCATGATGACGTACGACAGCGCCGGGAAGCTGATATATTGCCCTTCGGCGGCATGGTCGCCGAAATTGTTGATAAAATAACGCCGCAACTGTTCGCTGTACCATATCTTCTGTCCGCTCACCTGGTGAATGTATAAGTGGACGCCGAAATTATTCGGCCCCGGCAAATCCTGGAAATGCACCATCAGCATCCACGGCGGCTGCGTATCGCCCGGATGGATAGAGGCGAGCGAAACGCCGTCCAGCACGTGCATTTCCGGCATCACGGTATTGGCGGTGTAATGCTCGGCGGCGCCGTCTTCGTCGAAATCCACCCACACCTCGAGCGTGTAGGTAGCGCCGCTCACGCCGTAGAACGAAGAATCGGGATGGTATTCCCCGCCGCCCACCGGCTGCAACAGCACGCCGTTTATTTTCACGACGGCATCGGAATATACCTGCTGCGGCTCCTTTCCGAAGTAATCAGCCGTGCGGCGCACCTGTATTTTATGCGCCATCGTGTCGGTGGTGATATAGCCGGTAATCACCAGTTGCGGCGTAATGTAATCGGAAGAAAGGTTCATCCGCTCGGTGCACGAAGCACACAAAACAAGCGCAAGCCCCCATAAAAGCCGAAAGTGGAAAGCCGAAAGTGGAAAATTTCTCATCGTTCTTTTGTTTAAAGTTAAAAGTTTAATTATGAATTATGAGTTATGAATTATGAGTTATGAATTATGAATGACTGCTTACTGCCAAGTGTAGTTAAAAAAATCTGTGTAATCTGTTATAATCTGTGTAAATCTGTGGGGCAGTCTTAAATCTTCTTGCGTCAGTCTTAAGACTTCTTGTGTCATTTTTAAGACTTCTTGCGTCAGTCTTGAATCTTCTTGCGTCAGTCTTTAATCATCTCGCGTCAGTACTCATAACTCATAACTCCTAACTCATAACTCATAACTACTGTCTAAATTGGACATTGTAGCTAATGGAGGGCACGATGCCGAACAAATACGTCATCCGGGCATACTGGCTGCCGTCCGTCCCGTCGGTGCGGAACGAGATCAGCCAGGGATTTTTCCTGTTATATAAATTATAGAGGGAAATATTCAATTCGTGTTTCCATTTCTTCTGGGGGCGCAGTTTTCCCAGCTGTATGGCGAGCGAGGCGTCCATGCGGTGGTAGCCGGGAAAGCGGTAGGTATTCCGCTGCGTGTACACCGGGATGCGTTCGCCGACGAATTCATAGTAAGCCTCCGGAAAAGTTACCGGCTGCCCGGTGGCGTAAATCCAGTTGAGCGACGCCGACAGCCGCCGGGAAATATCGTATGACAGGACGACGTTAATGTTATGCGGTTTGTCGTAGGGCGCGGAATAAGGCTTCCCGTCGTTGATGCTGCCAATCGTGCGGAAAGCGCGCGACCATGTATAACTCACCCACCCGTGCATCTTCCCTTTGTTTTTCCGCACCATCAGTTCCACGCCGTAATTCTCGCCGCTGCCCGTGCGGATTTCCGTTTCCACCACATCATTGCCCAGCACCTGCGGATGGTCTTTGAAATCTATTACCTGGTTCATCTTTTTGTAATATACTTCGAGCGATGTTTCCAGCGCGTTGTCAAAGAAATTGGCAAATACGCCGGCGGCCGTTTGCTGCGCCGTTTCCGGCCGGATGGTCAGGTTCGACGGCACCCATATATCCAGCGGCGAGCCGGCGGTGGACATGGTAAGCAGGTGCACATACTGCTCCGTGCGCGAATACGACGCCTTCACCGACCACCGGTCGTTGAACGCCCACACCGCCCCCACGCGCGGCTCGATGCCGTAATAATGATTATAAAACCGCCCGGCCGCCACCTGCACCGTATCACCCGCCGGCACGGCGTAATGCTCATTGATGCGGTAATCGGTCGTCGGGCCGATATTGTCGAACCGCGTAACGCGCAGGCCGTATTTCAAGGCCAAATGCCCCGATACCCGATGCTGGCCGGTGAAGTAGAGGGAATTTTCCCATGCCTGTTTTTTGGCAATATGTATAGAATATTCCTTGCCGTCAGGCAGTAGCCCCTGCCCGTCGCCCGGCGCAAACCGGTGGAAAACGCTATGGTAGCCGAAACGAAAGCTATTGTCTTCGCCGTAGGAATATATAAAATCGGCGCGCAGGCCGTTATCGATGATACTTGCATCCCACAAGCCCGTCAGCGCCGAAGTGGTAGCTTCCATGCGGTAATCATACGAACTGCCGAGTATTTCCACATGCGTGAAAAAATTATCCGAAAACAAATGCTTCCACCGCAACGTATACGTCCTATTGCTAAATTTCATCCCCAGGTCGTTATTCTTAAACACATCGCGGCCGTAGTATCCGGTAAACGAAAGGTAATTGCCGGCGTTGATGCGCGCCTGTATTTTAGCGTTCACATCAGAGAAATGAATATCCACATCCCTTATATTTTCTTCTGCCGCCAACGGAAGGAAGAGGTCGGCATAAGTCCTGCGCCCCGCAACCAGGAAAGTAATATTGTCGGAAAACAGGGGCCCTTCCGCCAGCAACCGGCTGGCAATAATTCCTATTCCCGCCGAAACTCCCCAGTCCGGCGTACCTTCCCGCGCCGTTACATCCAGCAACGACGAAAGCCGCCCCCCATGCGATGCGGGAATATCGCCCTTGTATAATGAAATGTCGCCTACCGCATCATTATTGAATACCGAGAAAAAACCCATAAGGTGCGAAGCGTTGTAAATAGTAGCGTCTTCAAAAAGTATCAAATTCTGGTCGGGGCTGCCGCCGCGCACGCTGAAGCCCGACGTCCCTTCGCTGGCGGCCTGCACGCCCGGCAACAGCTGTATGGCTTTCAAAATATCCACTTCCCCCATCAGCGATGGAATTTGCCGGATTTGCGTGCTGCTTAACCTCTCCAGCCCCATCTCCGGCCGGACGACATTGATGTTCGGCCGGCTCGACGTGACAACAACTTCATTCAAATAAATACTTTCTTCTTCCAGTTGAAAATGGATAACCGTATCGCGCCGCAAATCGACGGTTTGCGACAGTTCCTTATAACCAATATACGACACAAGGAACGTATACACCCCTGCGGGCAAAGAAAGTTGGTATTGCCCGTTGATGCCGGTTTGCACGCCGGCAGCCGCTTTTTTTACAAACACAGTAGCTCCGGCCAGCGATTCTTTTTCATTATTTACCATTCCGGAAATGCTTACGTTTCGTTGCGCAACAGCATTAAATGGCAAGAGAAGGAAAACAAACAGGATATATGGTATGTTTTTCAATAGCATTAAGAAAATACAAATATATACAAAAAAAGGAGAACCAATAGGCTCTCCTTTTTTTTCTTTTTAGAAGAATGCTTATTTAACAAGACTGTTAAGTTCAGCACCAGCTTTGAATTTGACTACCTTGCGAGCAGCGATTTTAATAGTAGCGCCCGTGCGGGGGTTGCGGCCTGTACGCGCGCTGCGTTTAGCAACGGAGAAAGAGCCAAAACCTACTAAGGCGATACGGTCACCTTTTTTCAACGAAGCTGCTGTAACGCCAATGAAAGCGTCCAATCCGCGTTTAGCGTCAGCTTTTGTCAAACCTGCTTTTTTTGCAATAGCATCAATTAATTCTGCTTTGTTCATAATTGTAATTTTTAAATAAGTGAATAATTAGTGTTTATTATAAGTGTTTAAACTTTTACGGTGCAAATGTACAGTATTCTTTATACTTTTCAAAATTTTTCAGCATTTTTTTTTCTTACAACCAGCTATTTTATATAAAAATCCACAGCTTTTACGAAATCAACCTGTTTATAACAAGTGTTTTGAGTGTTTAAAAAGTGTTTTTAAAAAAAATCCACTTTTTTTTACTTTTTTTTCAAATTTGATAATAAACATGGCTTATTTGTACTTTTCCCGATAGCTTGATATACCCGGCCGGCACATTTTTTTTACAAACTTACCATGTGAATGTATGAAATTAAAAATACCTCCGGTTATTTTTTTTCTGCTTCTTTTTTCTGTCTCTGCCCGTGCAAGTCATATACTATCGGCGTACCAACGAACAGCGTGGCATAAATACTTGCCAGTATTCCGACGATTAGAGCCACCGAAAATCCACGGATAACCTCGCCGCCGAAAATCGCAATGGCAATCAACACAACCAATGTAGAGCCGGTAGTGTTTACGGTACGCGACAGCGTGCTGTTTAACGCTTCGTTTACATTTTGCCGCAATTCGCGTTTCGGAAACAGCGTGCGGTATTCGCGGATACGGTCAAAAATAACCACTGCATCATTGATGGCATAACCGATAATCGTCAGCACGGCGGCAATAAATGTTTGGTCTACGTCCAGGCTAAACGGCAATATGCCGGAGAAAATAGAGAAGAAACTTATCGTAAATGTCGTACAGAATACCAACCCGAGTACGCCGCCTGTTCCCCAAACCCAGTTGCGGAAACGCGCCGCGATATAGAGGAAAATAGCCAGTAAAGCAATAATCACGGCAATGACGGCATCGCGTTTAATATCGCTGGCAATGGTAGGCCCTACGAAGTCGGAACTGATAATTCCGTTGGGGTTTTCCAGCGTAGAAGTAAATTCATCCAGCCGTATATCCGCTGCAAAGAAAGGCTTCAGGGCGGTATATAGTTTTTGTACTACCAATGTATCCACCTTCTCCGAGTTGTCTTTAATCATGTAAGTCGTGGTGATTTTTATCTGGCTTTCGGCGCCGAACTGTTTTACTTCGGTGGCGCCGCTGCTCATTTCAACGAGGAGGGCCGAACGCACATCATTGGTCGAAACCGGTTTGTCAAAACGTACTACATACGTCCGGCCGCCGGTAAAATCTACGCCGTACGTGAATCCTTTGGTAAAAATAAACTCCAAGCCTATCACTACAATAACCACCGAGAGGATATAGGCAGGCTTGCGCAAGGTTACAAAGTCAATCTTTGTATTCGTAAGGAAATTATGCGTAAGTTTATTATCAAAGGTAATGTTTTTGCCTTTGTTCAACCGGCTTTCAAACAACAGGCGCGTAATGAAAATAGAGGTAAACAGGGAAGTAACGATACCCATGACCAACGTGGTGGCAAAACCTTGAATAGGCCCGGAGCCGAATGCAAACAGCACAATCCCGGTAATGATAGTGGTTAAATTGCCGTCCACAATAGCGGAGTAAGCATTCTTGTAGCCGTCGGTTACGGCGAGCCGCAGGCTTTTACCGCTGCGCAGTTCTTCCTTGATGCGTTCGTAAATAAGCACATTCGCATCTACCGCCATACCGAGCGTAAGCACAATCCCGGCAATACCGGGCAACGTAAGCACCGCTCCGAAGGAAACCAGCGCCCCGAAAAGGAAGAATACGTTAGTAATTAAAGCCACATTCGCTACTACGCCGGCGCCGTTGTAAAAGAACAGCATATAACCCAACACCAGCAAGAAAGCGATAAGGAACGACAGCAACCCGGCGTTGATAGATTCTTCGCCGAGCGAAGGGCCGACAACAGCTTCCTGCACGATATGCGCCGGCGCAGGAAGTTTGCCCGATTTCAATACATTGGCCAAGTCGGTAGCTTCGGGAATGGTAAAGTTACCGGTGATTTGTGAACGTCCGCCGGGAATTTCATTCTGCACCCGCGGATAGGAATATACTGCGCCGTCCAATATAATAGCAATACATTTCTTGCCGTCCCTGGCAGCGTCGGCGGTGAGGCGCGCCCAGATGCGGGCGCCTTCGGCGTTCATGTTCATTTCTACTTCGGCATTGCCCGTTTGCCCGTACGACAGGCGGGCGTCGGTAACTACGCCTCCGTCGAGGGGCGCTTTACCGTCGGAAGTGTTTTTTATAGCGACCAATTCAAAGCGGTCTTCTTCCCTTCCTTCATTATTGTACCGTTTCTCCGGTTTTACCGTCCAGGTAGGAATAAATTCACGAGGGAATAATGCCTGGATTTGCGGCAGGCGCAGCCATTCGTTGATTTTTGCCGTATCGCGGTAGTGCGCATGCCCAATGCAGGCGCCCGTCAGCAAAGTATTCGCCTGCGGGTCTACCGACGGCGAGAGAATCGAAAACAACGGATATTCCTTTTCCCTATTTTGCGCGGCAGCCAGCGAATCGCTTTGCTGCGCCAGCGACGATAAAGAACTCGTATCGGCCACCGCCGCCGTATCCGTTGCGGGACGTTCCGCTAGCTGCATGTCTTTAATCAAACGATTGGCATCAACCAGCGACTGGTAAATTTCGCTGTTTTCATAAGTAGTCCAAAATTCCAGCGAGGCGGTTCCCTGCAATAATTTGCGTACGCGTTCAGGTTCTTTCACGCCGGGCAATTCCACTAAAATACGTCCCGAGTTGGCGAGCCGCTGGATATTGGGCTGGGTTACGCCAAAATGGTCGATACGGTTGCGCAATACGTTAAACGAATTGGCTATGGCGCTTTCGGCGTCGGAGCGAAGGATGGAGAGTACTTCCGCATTGGTGAGCTGTTTGGTTTCCTTGCGGACGTACTGCAACTCGTAGCTGAATTCATCGGCCAGCGAACGCCCGGGCGCCACCTGGCTCCAAGCTGCGCCCAACAGCGCAACGAAGTCGCCGCCGGCAGCGTTGTAGTTTCGCGTAGCAATGCCCAGCGCTTCGTTGAGGTAAGGCGAGGCATTCTGGTTGGCCATAGATTTTACGATATCCATGACCGACACTTCAAGCATCACGTTCATCCCGCCGCGCAGGTCGAGCCCCAGGTTAATTTCCTTTTCTTTGCATTCTTTATAAGTATACAGGAAAAATATTTTTTCGGACGAAATAGAATCAAGGTAATATTTTTCCCTCGCGTTACTCAGGTTCGCGGCGGAAAATTCCTTGTCGTTATCGTCTATGGCAGCGTATTCCGGCGTTTGGCGGAATTGGTCGACTGCAACAGCAGCATACTCTTTGGCGTTATTTTCTTCTATACGCGTTACGACAGTAAACGACAACTGATAGAGGCAAGCTAATCCCAATAAAATAGCTACTAAACGAATGGCGCCTTTATTTTGCATAATGTAAAAAGTTTAAATAGATAAATTAAAATTATAAGGGCGCAAATATAACATATTTTTTGCGAATAATGAAAAAAATGTTTTGGGGCGGCATCCATCGGGCGAAAAATACCGGCAGGATTTGGCACTATTAAAAATTTTGGCTAAATTTGCACCGAAAATTGATTGTTTAATTTAGATTGTCATGAAAAATTTATTCATTCCAGCTATTTTATTAACGTCGTCCGTAGCGTTTGCACAACCGGTGATTACTTACCATACGCACGGACTGAAAGCCGGCGAAAATAATTCGATGCGGCAAGTACAATACGTAGAACCGGGCGCTGCCGGCGCCATGCAGGTTTGGGACTACTCCCACCTGTCGCCCCTGAACGAAGGAAGAACGGAAACGGTGGCGCAGGGCGAAAACAGCACGGTGAAAGTAACAAATGTCGACGGCGGCGTGTTTACCTACGCCTGCAATGAAGAGGCAAATGTCTACGAAAGTTACATAGGCCCCGGCCGAATGGTACGCTTCGAACAGCCTATCGTGAAAATCCGTTATCCGTTTACCTTCGGCACAACGTTGACCGGCTCGTTCAGCGCCCGCTGTTTCTACGGCGCCGACCACGAACTGGGCGGCAACATGGCAGGCAACTACTCGTCGGAAGCCGACGCCTACGGCGTACTGCTGTTGCCCGACAATGTAAAACTCTACAATGTGCTCCGCGTAAAAACAAAGGAAAGTTATGTCGAAGAACTTTGCAACAACACGCAGGTGGAACTGGTAAAATACCTCTGGTATGCGCCGGAATACCGCTATCCGGTATTTGTTACGTGGAATATTACCTACACGCCGGACAACGGAACGCCCTCCACCGTCAATGAATCGTTCTACACCACCGCTACGCTGGCAAGCACGCCCGCAATAGCCACGCCGGATATTGCCATTACCGCCGAAGAGGTAACGGAAAAACAAATCGCCAATACCATTGTGGCGCCCGAAGTAACGTATTCTATTTTCCCGAATCCTTATAACTCGTATTTCCATTTAACCTATACGCTGGAAAAAGAAACGCTGGTGGACATCGCCCTCTTCTCTACCTCCGGGCAATACATTAAACATTTGGTGAAAAACACCCGGCAACAGGGGCCGCAACACCTTACCTACAATCCCCATTCGTCGGATTTGGCAGGGTTTTACCTCCTGCGCATGACCTTCGATGATAAGGTGTATGTACAACCATTGGTGAAAGAGTAGATTTTAAATTTAAAATTTTAAAAAACGAAAGTTTAAAGATTGCTTCGCCCGGCGGCGGAGCAATTTTTTATAAAACGATGGATTTAGAGTGGTACATATATATAATAGTATTGGCCTCCGGCGTTATTTGCGGAGTCATCAATACGCTCGCGGGCGGCGGCTCGCTCATCACCTTGCCGGTGCTGATGACCGTCATCTCCGGCGAGAACGCCGCCGCCGAAGCTAACGTAACCAACCGGCTGGGCTTTTTATTCCAGAGCATCGTGGCGTCCGCCCGGTTTAAAAAGAAAAGAACTTTTGAATGGTCATGGGGGCTGCGCCCGGCTATTCCCTTAACGCTCGGCACCCTCATCGGCGCATGGATAGCCGTGCATGTGCCGAACGAGGCTATACGGCAGGCCACCGGCGTGGTATTGATTTTTATGCTGCCGGTGATTTTCCTGCAACCCGAAAAATGGCTGAAGAACAAGGTTACCGCTATGCCGCAAATAAAGTGGTGGCTCTATCCGGTTTATTTTGCGCTTGGCATTTATGCGGGATTCCTGCAAGCCGGCATCGGCTATTTCCTGTTGATTTTACTGGTGCTCGGCACCGGTTATGATCTGCTCACCGCCAATTCCATCAAGGTCTTTGTCGTGTTGTTTACGACCATTGCGGCGTTGGTTGTTTTCTTTTTTTATTCCGGCAAAGTAAAAATACATTACGACATCGGCATCCTGCAAGCCGCCGGACAAGCTGCCGGCGCATGGCTCGGCGTCAAATTCGCTACCACCTGGAAGCCGCAGGCCATACGCTGGCTGCTGATAGCGCTTATCATAGCCTTTGCCCTGAAGCTGCTGGTATTCTAACGGCAGAATTCCCTGTTAAATCTTTTTAAGGCGTTACTAACGTTCCGCCGCCTAAGCGGAAAACCCCTATTTAAATGGAGAATGGAGAATGCCTATTAAGGTGCGAGCCCATTCTCCATTCGTTCCGAGCCCTTGCTGAGGGTTCCAGTACGTACTGGAAGCGTGCCGAAGCCCTTCGGGAGGGTTTCCAAGTCTACTGGAAGTGTGCCGAAGCCCTTCGGGAACGATGATGTCAGGAAACAAAAAATTATAAAGCTATTTGTAGATAAAAAATAAAGTAATATATTTGCAACGTAAAACGAAGTTCTTTTAAATAATTATACCAACTTTTATTCCTACCAAGAATAACGACAATCTTTGCATAGATGAATAAAGTATGGTTCTACACACAAACGTGGGCTGTATTTATTTCTATGCGGGTAGTCGTTAACCTTTGGTAGATAAGTTTAGTTCACGTTTCGGTTTTTTAAATAATGAACAGAAAAATCGAACGAATTGGCAGCGAATAATAAATCGTAGCGCGGGGTTGTTTTATAGAAAAAAGTTTGTGTTTGGAAACAGCCCCGAAGCTGCGAAAAGAACATAGACAATAGACTTATAGAACATAGACAAAAATTAAATATTAACCTTAAATAATAATAGTATGAAAAAAATTATCTTTCTTTTTGCAATGCTTATTATAAGCGTTGTAACAAATGCACAAAGTGGCGTAACAGTTGCGCCTGTTAGTGCAAAAAGCAACACCGTTACATTTAATGTATCATGGTTGAATAGCTCGCGTACCGGCACACACAATTCCAAAGTGTGGGTGTTTGTGGACTACCAGACAATAGTGAACAATGCGCCGTCGGGCAGTTGGACGCGCGCGCTTGTTTCCGGAACGCCAACAGCTACAGTCGGCACTCCTTCGCGGGAAACAGGAAACGACAAAGGCTTTTGGCTGCAAGGCACGTCAGGGAGTTCTGGCACATATAATACTACGGTAACCGTACAACTAAACAACGTCCCTGCCAAGTTTAATTGGTGTGCTTATATTTCCGATTGCCCGCCGAATGTAACGGCGGCTAATGGAAGTTATACTTTCAAAGGTACGCCGCCATTTACATTGATAGCCGCTAATGGAACAACGCAAATAGTAACCGGAACGACGCTCG
>JAITSM010000182.1 GCA_031287815.1 Prevotellaceae bacterium | reverse complement strand
GGCGTGCCGCATTTCAATTGGGGCGTGCCGCATTTCAATTGGGGCGTGCCGCATTTCAATTGGGGCGTGCCGCATTTCAATTGGGGCGTGCCGCATTTCGATGGGGGCGTGCCGCATTTTGCCCTACGGCGGCATAAACTGCTCTTGTTTTAGTCGTGAGTCATGAGTCGTGAGTTGTGAGTTGGCTGGCGCCAGCTAATTCTCCATTCTGGACGAAGCCCTTCGGGGGAGGGTTCCAGTAGGTACCGGAAGTCTCCCCGAACCCTCGTTGGAGATCTGCGTAGCGTTACGCAAGTAAGCCGATATACTTTTTATGTGATTTTATTTAGTTTCTAACGCATCTTACTTTTATATGACCGTTCTCTCCTCGAAACGACGCCCATGTCTGGTCTGTTCTGGCATATGGGTAACAACTCGGAGCATAACTTACAAATCTTGGATAACTGAGTGTGCTACTTGCAAGAATAAATTCATGCCTATATGGACCATCATCTACAAATCCTAATTTATTTATGTTAGTGCACATACACAAACCTTCTTCATCATTTGGGTAACGCCAGCCAGCGGGGCACAGATAATTTTCACCTCCATAGGATGTCAGTGTACCTTGATTGGAGCTTTTTATTTCAATACCACAGCCGGTAAAGGTGGAAGCATCATCAGCAACCAAATCCCGGCAGTTACTGCCGGCAGCTGTTAAATGTGGCAGGCATGTTCCGCTATTATGAGGCACATCCCGCCCGATACCACCCGGACAACCGGTAGCGTCGGTTAGCGAAAGGATTGTTCCGGTAAATGTATTGCCGCTTATTGTACCGCTATTGACTACAAACGGTTGTGTGCCTTTTAACGTGTAGACGCTACCGCTTAGCGAAGCGGCATTTGGCGGATAGTCGGAAACATAAGCGCACCAATTGAATTTGCTTGCGGTAATGTTTAATTTGACGGTTACGGTTGCGCTGTATTGGGTAGAAGCGTTCCCGGTCAGCCAAAAACCTTTATCATTACCGCTTTCCCGCGCAACCGTTCCTACGGAGGCGGTAGGCGTGCCGGAGATAAGGGCGCGTGTCCACGAATTACCTGAAGTGGTGTTATTACTGTTTACCGTGATATAATCTACCCATACCCATACTTTGGAAAGGTGCGTAGCATCTCGCGAGCCGGCATTCCACCACACGCGGAAAGACACTGTTTTGTCCGTATAATTTGCGCTGAGCGGCTCGACGTTTGTTACCTGTGCGCCTGCTGCAACGGTTATAAACATTGCAAAAAAGAAAAGTTTTGTTTTCATAAAAATGTTTTTTAAAAGTTAATATTATTTTTCGCAGCCGTTGGGGTTGTTTTCAAACACAAACTTTTTAATATAAACAACCCCTCGCTGCGAATTTTTGTTCACTGCCAATCATTGCAGAAAGTTTTACCAAACTTTTTCTGCCATTTATTTCTTCAACTTTTATGGTGATTTTTTCTCAATTCCACTAAAAAACAAAAAGTGAGAATGGGTGTTATACCTACTATAATTTGAGGTCTACGAAAACCCCCCAGCCAATAAGTATAACGACCCACACTCACTCTTGGTGCAGTCGCTTTACTTATATTCGAGCTGGGTAGAAATTTCGTAGTTTCAAATTATGAATAAAAGTTAAAGCGATATATTTTTTATATCATTTTCAAAATGTCAAAGAGCAAGTATAGCCGCTGCAAATATAATTACATTTTTTTAAATTGCAACTATTTTTGAAAAGATTTTTCCGTAAGGTGGTTTTGGCGCCAGCCCATTCTCCATTCTCCATTCTCCATTCTCCATTGATTAAGCCCGGAGGCATTCCTCCCTCATACTTCATAATTCATAATTTTTTTATACCTTTACGCCCCTTTATGAAGTTACGGTATTATCATATTTTTTTGCTTATGGGACTGTTAAGTGAATCGGCAATGGCACAAAACGTGGTAATCAATGATGTTTCCATTACCGGGAATAAACAGTCGCGCGCGGCAGTGATTTTGCGGGAACTTGTCTTTTCCAAAGGCGATACGGTCGCCCTCCCGGCATTGCAAACCCTGCTGGACGAATCCCGGAATAATATTATCAATACTTCCTTATTCAACTACGTATACGTTACGGCGGATACGGTTTCCAATCATACGGCTGTGAACGTTACTATCAGGGTAGAGGAACGGTGGTATATCTGGCCGGTGGTGGACCTGGTGTTTGAAGACCGGAATATCAGTACCTGGATCCGCAACCCCGACTGGTCGCGGTTTTCGGTGGGCGCGGGAGTGGATATTCAAAACATGCGGGGGCTGAATGAGAAGTTACATATCACCGGCCGCATCGGCTATCAAAAAGGCGTGTCGCTTTCCTATTCCGACATTGCCCTTGACCGCGCCAAACGCCATTTATTCGGATTTTCCGCAGCCTACAATATGGTGCACAATGAAGCCTATCAAACCGAAAATAACGAACCCCTGTATGTCACCATTAGCGATCATCCCATCAGGCAACGCTATTCGGCGGATATTAACTATTTATACCGGCCGGGAATCCACGAACGGCACACGGCAAGCATCGCTTTCCGGCATACCGGAATCCATGATACGCTTATCACGCTCAACCCTTATTATTGGGGCGGCGCCCATACCCGCCGCAACAATATAACCGTTACGTATTCCTATACCAACGACCGCCGCGATGTGTATTCCTATCCGCTGGAAGGCGCTTTCTTTAAAATTACCGGCGCGGCGGATGCGGCGCTCGACGGCAGTTTGCTCACCGCTTCCGTATATCCCGAATATGGTTTTTACAAAACGCTTGCCGCCCGCTGGTTTTATGCCGGCACGCTGAACGGGAAGATGGCCTTTTCCAATACGCAAGCCTACCTTGCGGAAAGGGCGTTGGGGTATGGAAACAACTATTTGCGCGGTTATGAAGACTACGTCATGGACGGTCATTATTTTGCGCTGATGAAAAACACGCTGCGCTTTTTGTTGCTGCCGACAAAAGTGGTAGAAATTAAATGGCTCTCGGGTTTATCGAAATTCAATAAAATCCATTTTACCCTTTATGCCAATGTTTTTGCCGACTTCGGCTACCTTTACAACAACTATAAAGCGGCCGGCAATACGTTTGAAAACGCCTTCCTGTACAGCGGCGGCGCAGGGCTTGATTTGGTAACCTATTACGACATGGTGATACGTGTGGATTATTCGGTAAATAAAAAGAAAGAAGGAGGCATATATATTACGTTGATTACGCCTTTCTTTTAAGTCTAACGTCTAATGTCTAAAGTCTAAAGTCTAATATATAATGTCTAAATAATATGTTTTATGTAAACAGTTGGGGTAACGAGGATATTGATTATATTCCCATTTACCCGGAAGATGAAACGAATGTAAAGAATAAAGACCTCCCGAAACAGTTGGCGTTACTGCCTTTGCGCAATGCCGTACTGTTTCCCGGGATGGTCATGCCTATTACCGTTAGCCGCGAAAAGTCTATCCGGCTTATTCGCGAAATACATGCCGGCGCCCAAATGCTGGGCGTCATTACACAGAAAGACGCCAAAATCGACGACCCGAAAACAGAAGACTTGCAAAAAGTCGGGACTATTGCAAAAATTTTAAAGATAATTGAAATGCCCGACGGCGCTATTACCGTCATTTTGCAGGGCGTTCGGCGTTTTGAAATCATCCGTTTTGTGGCCAACGACCCGTACTTTGTCGCCGTAATAAAAATTCGCAAAAACATTGCGCCGAAACTTCCCGACAAGAACTTTGACGCACTTATCGGCTCTATTCGCGATGCGGCTTTATACATTATTAAACTGTCGCCCTACCTGTCGCAGGAAGTGGAATACGTCATAAAAAATATGGACAGCTACAGTTTTTTAATTCATTATATCGCCTCCAGCCTTGAACTGGAAAACGCGCTCGACAAACAACTGCTGCTCGAAGAAGACGACCTATCGCAGCGCGCAACCAAATTGCTGGCCCTGCTGAATAAACAAATCGAAGTGCTGAAAATACGTAACGACATCCAGCAAAAAGTGCATACGGAAATCAGCCAGCAACAGCGCGAATACTACCTGCACAACCAGCTCAAAACAATCAAAGACGAGCTGGGCATCGGCAAAATGGACGACGAACTGAAAGAACTGCGCGAGAAAGCGAAAACGAAAAAATGGCCGAAAGAAACCAACGATACCTTCGAAAAAGAAATACAGAAGCTGGAACGCGCCAATCCCAATATGGCGGACTACAGCATCCAGTTCAACTATCTGCAAACGTTAATAGAACTGCCCTGGAACGAATATACCACCGATAACCTGGATTTGAAGAACGCACAAAAAATTCTGGACGAAGACCATTTCGGGTTGGAGCAGGTGAAAGACCGTATCATCGAACATTTGGCGGTGATTAAGCTGAAAGGCGATTTGAAGTCGCCCATCCTGTGCTTTTTCGGCCCTCCCGGCGTGGGGAAAACTTCGTTGGGGAAATCCATTGCGCGCGCGCTGGAACGCTCGTTCGGGCGCATCTCGCTGGGCGGGCTGCACGACGAAGCGGAAATACGGGGACATCGGAAAACGTACATTGGCGCCATGCCCGGACGAATTATCCAGACCATAAAAAAATGCAAATCGGGCAACCCGGTAATCATGCTGGATGAAATCGACAAAGTAGGCAATGATTTTCGCGGCGACCCTTCATCTGCATTGCTGGAGGTGCTTGACCCGGAGCAGAACAACGCCTTCCACGATAACTACCTCGAACTTGACTACGACTTGTCAAAAGTCCTGTTCATCACCACCGCCAACAGCATCGACCGTATTCATCCCGCCCTGCGCGACCGCATGGAGATGATTAACATGAGCGGCTACCTTGTCGAAGAAAAAATAGAAATCGCGCGGCGGCACTTGCTTACAAAACAACTGAACGCACACGGTTTGCCGCCGGGCACTATCCTCATTCCGGACAAGGTGATGGAGCTGATTATCGACCGCTACACGCATGAAGCCGGCGTGCGGTCGCTGGATAAACAATTGGCAAAAATCGCCCGCTCGTATGCCAAAAAAATGGCATTCGACGAAAAAATAAAACCGGAACTTTCTGCCGGAATGGCGGCCGAAATACTTGGCCCGCCAAAGTTTTTAAAGGAAATATATCAAGGCAACGAATTCTCCGGCGTCGTAACAGGACTGGCATGGACGGAAAACGGCGGAGAAATCCTGTTTGTAGAAACCAGCCTGAGCAAAGGGAAAGGCACGCTTACGATCACCGGCAACCTGGGCGATGTGATGAAAGAATCGGCCATGCTTGCCCTGCAATACGTCAAAGCGCACGCCGATTTGCTAAAACTCCACGCCGACCGGTTTGACGGCTGGAACGTCCATGTCCATGTGCCGGAAGGCGCTATTCCGAAGGACGGGCCGTCGGCGGGCATTACCATGATTACTTCCATTGCTTCGGCGTTTACAAACCGCAAGGTGCGCAAAGGCATTGCCATGACCGGCGAAATAACCCTGCGCGGAAAAGTGTTGCCGGTGGGCGGGATTAAAGAAAAAATATTAGCCGCCAAACGCGCCGGCATCAAAGATATTGTACTCTCGGCGGACAACGAAAAGGATATAAAATCCATCAAAAACATTTACATTAAAGGGCTAAAATTCCATTATGTAAAAACCATTGCCGAAGTGCTGGCATTTGCTTTGCTGGACGAAAAAGCCTCCTGAATAATTTCCATTAACCGTCATTTATTATGAGCGTAAAAATAGAAGAAAGCTGGAAAGCCGCTCTACAGGCGGAATTCGAAAAACCTTATTTCGCGGTTATCTCCGCCTCTGTGCGCAATGACATGCTGGCCGGGAAAACCGTTTACCCGCCGCCAAAACTTATTTTTAACGCTTTCGACAAAACGCCGTTCGACAAAGTGAAAGTGGTTATACTCGGGCAAGACCCTTACCACGGCGCAGGGCAGGCGCACGGGCTGTGCTTTTCGGTGCCGCAGGGCGTAAAACCGCCGCCGTCGTTGATAAATGTTTTTAAAGAAATTGAAACCGATTTGGGCATTGCGCCGCCGTCGCACGGCTGTTTGGAAAAATGGACGGAACAGGGCGTATTCCTGCTCAACGCCGCCCTCACCGTTCGCGCCGGAGAGCCTATGTCGCACAGTAAAATCGGGTGGGAAACCTTTACCGATGCGGTTATTTCCACGCTGTCGCGAAATAAAGAAGGTATTGTGTTTTTGCTGTGGGGCAATTTTGCCCGCAACAAAAAAATACTGATCGATACTTCCAAACACTTTATACTGGAGGCGGCGCACCCTTCGCCGCTTTCGGGCGGGCGGTTTTTCGGATGCCGGCATTTTTCGCAAACCAATGAACTTTTGCGCCAACAGGGATGGGCACCTGTCGACTGGAGCCTTTGAAGCCGTGGGCAGCCAACAGTAAGCAGTAATAAAAATCCATATTTATGAAAACAGCTATTTTCCCCGGAACATTCGACCCTTTTACTATCGGGCATTTCGACGTGGTGCAGCGTGCACTGCAGATTTTTGACAAAGTGATTGTAGCTGCTATCGGCGACAACCGGAACAAGAAAACGCTTTTCTCATCCGAAGCGCGCGCCGCCATGATAAGGCAAGCCCTGCAACCCTGCGGCGACAGCGTAGAAGTAGCGATATACGACACCATGACCGTTGATTTTTGCCGGCAACGCCACAGCCGGTTTATTATTCGCGGTATCCGCACCCTCGTAGACTACAACTTTGAAAACACTATGGCGCAAGCCAACCAGCGGCTTTCGCCGGACATCGACACGGTATTTTTCCCCTCGCGCCCGGAACATGCTTATATTTGTTCCTCCGTCGTGCGCGACATTCTCTTATATCATGGCGACGTGTCCGCCTTTATTCCCAAAGGAATGAAGATAGCCGACATTTCTTAAAGTTTACGGTTTAAAGTAGCTGGCGCCAGCTACTGCCGACTGCTACTGAAAACTGCCTACTGGACACTGGCGCCAGCCAACCCTTCACCCTTAACTTTCCTCTTTTGTGATAATACGCAGCGTTTGGCTGTCGGTAGTTTTTTCGCAATAACAGCACGTAAGCAGGAGGCCGTTATCGGAAGATTGGGCGAGGAAGCGCGTTTCCACCGGCTGGTGATTGGTTATGCAATGCGGGTTTACGCATTTGGCGATGCCGGTAATGATTTCGGGAATGGTTACGCTCCGTTTTTCCACCACCTTGTAATTGCGGATGATATTCAACTTCGCTTGCGGCGCAATGAGCGCAATGCGGTTGATGTCGTCGTCTTCAAAAAAAAGGTCGGCGATTTTGATGATGGCTTTATTGCCTAATTTTTTACTCTCCAAATTCATCCCGAACGTAATTTGATTGGCATAATTTTCCAATCCCAAGATTTCAATTACCTTGAAAAGTTGCTTCGACGGCACATGGTCAATCACCGTGCCGTCTTTGATAGCGGTTACTTTAAATTCCTTTTCGTTTGTCATAATTTTAAGGTATTAGCGGGCGCCTTGCAACAAATAAGCGATAATAGCCATGCGCGTAAACATGCCGTTGCGCGCCTGCTCGAAGTAGTACGCATGCGGCGTATCGTCCACGCCGGCGTCTATTTCATTCACGCGCGGCAGCGGATGCAGGATTTTCATCGTAGGCTTCGCTTTCGCCAGCATGGATTTTTTTAACGAATAACTGTTTTTCACTTTCTCATATTCTATCGGGTCCTGGAAACGTTCCTGCTGCACCCGCGTCATGTAGAGAATATCCGCATCGCCGATATTCCGGATTAAATCCGTATGTTCTTCAAACGCCAACCCTTTGCCGCGGAGGTAGGTTTTATATTCGGCGGGCATCTGCAATTCCGGCGGCGCAATAAATTTGAAACGGGCATTGAACAGCGAAAGGGCTTGCAGCAACGAATGCACCGTACGCCCGTATTTCAAATCGCCCACCATCGTGATATGAATATTATCCAGCCGGCCTTGCGTTTTTTGGATGGAATACAAGTCCAGCAATGTTTGCGAGGGATGCTGGTTGGCACCGTCGCCGGCATTGACGACCGGCACGTTGGCCACTTCCGCCGCATAGCGCGCGCTCCCTTCGAGCGGATGCCGCAGGACAATCAAATCAACATAATTGGCGACCATTTTAATAGTATCTTTCAATGTCTCGCCTTTGCTGACGCTGGTATTCTTTACGTCGGAAAACCCGACCACGCGCGCCCCCAAACGGTTGGCGGCCGTTTCAAAGCTCAGCCGCGTACGCGTGGACGGCTCGAAGAAAATAGACCCTACTACTTTCCCCGCCAATAAGGACTGGGAAGGATTTTTTTCAAATTCCGCCGCGCGCTGCAACACATACAGCATTTCGTCTTTGGAAAAATCATGAATGGATATCAGGCTTTTCATCATTGTAATTTTGTTTTTTCCATTTATGGAGAAATTTCTCTTTCTTTCGTAACGGCACCGCCACTTCAAAAACGCATTCCGTACCGCACTGTTGCGAGCGGATTTCGCCCTCTTCTTCTTTCAGCAGTTTCATCATAGCGTTCAGCTGGCGGTAGGGAAAGGTAACCGTGACAATTTCCTGTACCGTTTTTTCCATCACCTGTGCATTGTTCAACGCCGCTGCCGCCGCGCTCCGGTAAGCGTTTATCAACCCCGGAACGCCCAGCAGCGCGCCGCCGAAATAACGCACCACCACCACCAATACATTGGTTAGCTCCCGCGACAGCAATTGCCCCAGTATCGGCTTGCCGGCGGCGGACGACGGCTCGCCGTCGTCGTTGGCGCGCCATTGCTCGCCCCCCGCCCCGATACGGTAGGCAAAACAATGATGCCGCGCATCAAAATATTCCTTCTTTAATTTCCGCACCGCTTCCCTTGCCTGCGCCTCCGCATCCACCGGAAGCGCAAAGGATAAAAACTTGCTCCCTTTATCCTTAAACACCCCCGTCGCCGGAGCCGCTATAGTTTTATAATCATAAACAGTAGTCATCAGTTGTGAGTCATTAGTCGGGAGTCGTTAGTCGTTAGTCATTGCTAAGGCGTCACCCTTCACCCTGTCACCCTTCACCCTTTCATCCTCTTCACCCTTCACCCTGTCACCCTTTCATCCTCTTCACCCATCACCCTTCACCTCCTCACCTGATTCTTCCCGCATTTCGCACCATAGCTTCGTCGCGGGCGATACGGCGCGCAGCCCTACAGGTAAGGATAACGGCTATCAGCGGAAATACGGCTGTTACGGAAAACGCCGCCTCCGCCGTAAAAAAATAATAGGCTATCCATCCCTGAAAGCCTATCAACACCACACAGTTTAAAATGCATAAACGGATTTGCCATATCCGCCGCCGGTATAACAGCAGCGCACCCAACGCCGAGGCCATGGAAAGAATTAACAACGCCAGCCATCCCGCGTTATCGCGATACGCCGCCGCCCCGCCGCCAGTTTCACACACCGGAATAAAAAAAAGGGACGCCAACAGCCCGCATGTAAACAGCAAATAAATTGATTGGATACGTTGTAACATAAGTATGAAGTTACGGATTTTATGCAACAAATATACGATTTTTTTTCGAATGGGAAATGCCCTCTGGGCGATGAAAGGGATGAAAGGGATGAAAGGGATGAAAGGGATGAAAGGGATGAAAGGGATGAAAGGGATAAAGGGGATGAATGCTGGCGCCAGCCAATTCTCCATTTTCAATTCTCCATTCAATAAGCCCGGAGGGCTTAAATTTTCATAACCCCATGCAAGTGAAGCGGAGCGTAACGCAGCATGGGGATGCACACCGGTATTTCCTGCACGCGCGCGGCGCACGGGTTTTCCGCTATGCACGGACAGTGCGCCGCGCGAAAGGCAGTGGGGGGCTTCTTCCGCAGGCTGCGCTCCGCTTGCCTGCGGTTATGAAAATCCGGCGTTTCACGCCGTTCCTAATGAAGAATGGGCTAACGCCCAAACCACCTTACAAAAAAAAAATTCAAAAATAGTTGCAAATAAAAAATAAAGTAATATATTTGCAGCGTTATTGATGTTCTTTACACATTAAAATAATTGTTGGGACAACTTTTATTTAACATCTAAGAAAACTCAGAATTTTCTTTTCTAATTAACGGTATTCTTCTATGGAGTACATTTGTTAATTTATAATGTAAAAGGTTTCTGAGTACCTCTTAGGTGTATAAATTAATGAATGTGCTCCTTTCATTTTTACAAAAAATAAAAGTAAATAACCATACAATAGTGTAAAGATAATAGTGTCTTTATAAAATTTGGCAGCATAAGGTTGTTTTGTGCAGGGATGTTTTGTGTTTGTT
>JAITSM010000104.1 GCA_031287815.1 Prevotellaceae bacterium | reverse complement strand
TTGGTCATTGTGTCCTATTTTTACTTTAAAGTTCATTTTATTAATAAAAAATGCGGCGATTATTGAAAACCTGCGCAAATTATTAACAATAACGCTTAGTTCTTCACTTTTAGTTCTTCACTCTTGATGTCTCCCAGCGGATAGGCGGGGAACATATTTTCGGCCATCCATTGGTTGGATTCTACGGGCGGTAGTTTCCAGCCGGAATTGCACGTTCCGACAATTTCTACAAATGATAATCCTTTTTTCTGCCCTGAATTTTCAAACGCTTTTTGAATAGACTTTTTTGCCTTACGTACGGCGGCAGGGGTATGAACAGCCTGTCGCGTGACGTAGCACACGCCGTCCAGTTGCGCCAGCAGTTCGGTAATACGCAACGGATAGCCGTTTAATTCCACCACGCGGCCAAAGGGCGTAGTGGCCGTAACCTGCCCGAGTAAAGTGGTCGGGGCCATTTGTCCGCCGGTCATTCCGTAAATGGCGTTATTGATAAATATCACCACAATATTTTCGCCGCGATTGCAAGCGTGCATAATCTCCGCCGTGCCGATAGACGCCAGGTCGCCGTCGCCCTGATAGGTGAATACATATTTATCGGGATACAGTCGTTTGACGGCGGTAGCCGCCGCCGGCGCACGGCCATGGGCGGCCTGTTGCCAGTCGATATGCAGGTAATTGTAGGCAAACACGGCGCAGCCTACCGGCGATACGCCGATCGTCCGGTCCTGGATACCCATTTCATCAATCACTTCGGCAATAATTTTGTGTACTACGCCATGGGAGCATCCCGGGCAGTAGTGCATTTCCGTATCGGTGAGCACCGGCGTTTTGCCGTATACTTTATTTTCCGGCCGTATAATTTCGTTTGTGTCCATACGTTTTTGTCTAATTCGTCCGTTATTGATTTACTTTTGCAGGTAGGCTTTTTTCAAGGCCGCCAGCACTTCGTCGGGCGCAGGCACGATGCCGCCCAGGCGGCCGAAATGTACTACCGGCGTTTTGTCGCCTACCGCCAGCCGGACGTCTTCCAGCATTTGCCCGGCGCTCAGCTCGACGGAAAGAATACCTTTCAGCTGCGGCGTCATGGCGGCTATCTGTTTTGTCGGAAAAGGGAACAGCGTAATGGGGCGCAGCAATCCCAGACGGACGCCCTGCGCACGCGCATTGTCCACCGCTTCTTCGCAAATGCGGGACATGGCGCCGTAGGCAATCAGCAGGTATTCGGCATCGTCGCAGGCTATTTTCTCCACACGCACTTCCCGTTCGCGTATTTCGTTAAATTTTCTTTGCAGTTTTTCATTGAATTTCTCCGCTACCGCCGCATCCATCGCCAGCGAGGTGATGATGTTCTCCCGGCGGCCGGAAGTTTTACCGGTAGTCGCCCAACTGCCCGACAGGGCGATAATCTCATCATCCGTCCAACGCGGTTTCATGGGGCTCAGGGTTACTTTTTCCATCATTTGCCCGACAATGCCGTCGGCTAAAATCATCACCGGGTTGCGGTATTTGAAGGCCAAATCAAAACCAAGATCGACAAAATCGTTCATCTCCTGCACCGACGCAGGCGCCAGCACAATAAAATGGTAGTCGCCATGCCCGCCGCCTTTCACTGCCTGGAAGTAGTCGCTTTGCGCCGGCTGGATAGTGCCCAGTCCGGGACCGCCACGCACTACATTCACAATCAAACAGGGCAACTCCGCACCGGCCAGGTAGGAAAAGCCTTCGCACATCAAACTTACGCCCGGGCTGCTTGAAGAGGTCATTACTTTTTTCCCGCAGGCCGCGCCGCCATACAGCATGTTGATAGAAGCAATTTCACTCTCGGCTTGCAGCACCACCATGCCGGTAGTTTCCCACGGTTTTTCTTCCATCAGTTTTTCCATTATTTCGGACTGCGGGGTAATCGGATAGCCGAAATAGCCGTCGCAGCCGCAACGGATAGCCGCCAAAGCAATCACGTCATTTCCTTTACAAAGTAGCGTATCGTTTGCCATTTCCTGTTCTCTTTAAATTTTTTATTTTTTGAATTTTTAAACCTTCACCCGGTAGACGGTAATACAGGCGTCGGGGCAAACCGTTGCGCAGTTGGTGCAGCCGGTGCAAGCGCCGGGGTTGGCCATGTAGAGGTAGTTGTATCCTTTTGCATTTACGTTTTTGTTGAGCGCGATGACGCCGGTAGGGCATTGCACTACGCATACGCCGCATCCTTTACACCGCTCGGTATTGACCGTTATTGCTCCTTTTAGTGCCATGATAAAAGATTTAATTACAATTTTCACAAAAATAACTTATTTTTTTTATAAATCAAAATTAAAAACCGGTTTTTTATGTTTTTTTATAAATAATAATTTAACTTGGGTGTAAATCATAATATTTAATATTTGCCGTTTTTGTATAAAAAAAAGCTGCCTGAAAGGGCAGCTTTTTTTACTATATTTTCAGTTCTGTAATTGTCGCCGTTCTATCTGATTTATATTTTAATTCTCTGTCACCTGTTTCAAATCAAAATACATTAAACGTGTTAAATCCGTTTCATCTTTTGTCGAAATAAACTGAAATTTATTTTTCAAATAAAAATCAAAAGCTGTACTATATGCATCAACTGTAATAAAACGACAACCAATGTCCGCCTTTTTAGCTAACATTTTTTTTATACTTTCTAATATAAAACGGCCAATACCTTGCCCTGCAAAATTAGCGGCTACTGCTAACCGTCCTATTTTTGCCGCCGGATAATTCTTGCGACGTTTTAGATTGGGTATTTTATGCTTTCGGTTAAAACGATTCCAAAAAGACTTTTCATTTGCATCCGTTGTATCGAATGTCACTTTATCGTTAAGCAGGCAAAAATAAGCAACTGTTTGTTTTTGGTATTCCAAAATATAAGTTACTGCCATCCGCTCATCTAAATAATGTAACGCATCATCCAGCAAAAAACTATTCAGGTCTGTGTCTCCGCAATCGAACGATTGAATATTCATGCCATGCTGCAATAGCCGCATGGATGATTGGGTGAAGTCAATCATCATACCGGAAAAGTAGCTATTTTTTTGAATAACTCGTACGATTTATCCATACTTTTTAATTCTTCCGGAGAAAGCGGCTTGATTTCTTTCATGCGCTGTTCAAAGCGACGTGCATCTTCACCGGTTAATATCGGGGTTTCTTTGATAGGGCGTGCCATAACATTTGCCTTTTTAATTCTGTGCAAAATTAGAGATTTATTCCGATAATTCAAAATATACCAGCACAAAAAAAGCTGCCCTTTCAAGCAGCTTTTTCAAAATTATGAAAACGGTTTATTGTTTATAATCATCCGTTGGCGAATCCCACCAAACGGGGAACGAGCGAATATCGTCCAACAAGGCATGAGGATGCGATGCCGCAAGATTGGCATTGTTATAATTATATTCATGCGATACGTAACCCAAGCGACGATACTGTTTTCCTGCCGGAATCCATTTCTTATCGTTGCTGTTGCTGGTGCGTTCATAGGGCTCTGCCCAGCCGCGATAAATAGCGGGGCTGTAGTCCAACCGGCGCATATCGTTCCAGTTTTGATTGGAGAAGGATAAGGCGATGAATTTTTGCTGCATTATTTTACCCAACGTCAAATCGGCAGCCGTGCCTACCGCAGCGGAACTAAGGTAAGCATCCCTGTCCGCAACGGTTATCGGTTCCTTGGCAATGTTGCCGCCAGCCGAATAGGTGGCCAGCTTTTCATTCAACAGGTCGATATGGGCTTTGATACCTTCTTGGTATGCCGTAAATGCCGGCCCTGTTTGCCCCTGCCGGAACAATACTTCCGCTTTGATGAAGCACATTTCGGGATAGCACAACAAATGCGTAGGCGCATCCGGGCGTACATAAAACGTTCCCGTATTAAGGATCGTGCCGTCTTCGGCTACGTCCCGGTAACTCGGGCTGTGAATACCTTTTGTCTGTAAGGAAATAACCGTAGAGTCGGTGGTCGCGGTAACCGTCCATTTTTTTGTTGCAGCATCATATACGCCGGGGCCTCTCCAGTTTGTACCTGTGCGAATGTCTGTGCGCATATCTACGCCGGGCGTGCGGAACCATTCCGTGCCGCCTTTTATTTGCGCCGACGGCACTAATTTGTTGGCGCGCGGGTCAACGATGCCTTTTCCGTCGAAGTCGGTCAGCAAATCCACATACCATTTAGTAGGATAATACACGCGGCTCCAGTTCAGCAACCAAATGTAGGTATAATTGGTTTTGATATCATCGCCCCACAGGTTATCGCTCACTGCGCCGTTGGCGTATTCATGGTTAATCACCGTATTGTCCGCATTGCTTTGCGGCGCATTGTTGAGCGCTTCCAGAATGGCGGTGGGGTTATAGAGGTCTGATTTTTTCGACAGGTTGTTGAGGTAGCGGGCTTTCATGCCGTACGCCAGCTTAATCCACTTGTTCACATCGCCGCTATTCCAGGCGTCGCCTTCTTTCAATGTTTTGGCGCCGCCTTGCTGTGGCTGCTTCAACAGCGCTATCGCTTCGTCCAGTTCGGCTAACGCGCCGTTGAAGATGGTTTTCCCATCGTCGTAAACAGGATTGATTTCCACTCCCAGGGCTTCCGTATAAGGCATTTCGCCATAAACATCCAACATCACCATGAAGCCCATGGCGCGGAACAGTTTTACGACTCCCATATAGTGAGAGGCGCCTTCTTTTTCAGCCATCGCATATACATCTGCAAATGTACCCGCCGCGCCTACAAAGAAAGCCTGGTAAGGGTAGGTACTTGCCGTAGCGTTTGCAGCCGTCCATTCGGCTAAAGAACCATACCGGTCGGCGCCGCGATTGGACAGGGTGATTTGCTGGTTTATCATGGCCGTAAAAAAGCCGGTTGTCTGGTGTGTATGTCCCATCCAGAATTGCATGCCCGGCAAGCGGGCTGCAAGGTTCCCGGAGGAACTGGAAAGGCTGTCGGGGTCTGTATTGATGTCTAAATCCATACAGGATACGAACAGCAATGTTACCAATAAGGATAGTCCTAATTTATTTATTTTTTTCATAATAATTCCTTTTTTACTGGTTTTTATTTAAAATTTAAGGTTAATGCCGAAAGACATACCCGCCGTAGCCGGCACGTTGCAATACTCAATGCCTACCGAACTCGAACCGCCTACGCCCGACCCGGCAGCAGAGGCTTCGGGGTCTAAACCCTCATAATTGGTAATAAGGAACAGGTTGGTGCCCGTAACCGAAACACTGGCGTCTTTGATAAATTTAATCTTTTCCAAAAGCGTTTTCGGTAAAGAATAGGACAGCGACAGCGAACGCAGCCGCAACCAGTTGGTTTCGGTCATAAAGTTAGCGGATTCTTTATGATAATAACTACTCCAATACTGCTGGATAATGTATTTTCCGTTTTGAGTGGCAGAGGCGCTCACAGGGTAATCCTGCTTGTTATTAAAAGTAAATGTCCGGTCTTCGTAAACAGGATTAGCCGTAGTGCCTGTGTTTACAACGCCCTGCACGGTGAGGGATTCCCGGGCTTCCGCCAGCTTGGACATACCATTTATTGTCATCCAATAGTCCGTACCGTTATAAACATAGCCGCCTACGCGGAACTCCAGTAGGAAGGAAAGGTTCCATCCTTTATATTGCAAACTGTTGTTGAAACCGCCGGTAAACTTTGGTTCGCGATTACCTATATAATAAGTAGTCAAATTGTCGGATGTAGGCATTCCCCATTGGTCGAGAATCACTTTACCATCGTCCGTACGGTTCCATTTGGAGCCGGAAATACCCATAAAGACGCCGTTTTCAAAGGAAGCCGCTTTGGCATTTCCTACCTGTACACTGGTAACGTATAAAACCGGGAGGCTGGTGTGAATAGTGCCTACCGTACTTCTGTTCCCGGCAATATTCAGGGCTACATCCCATGCAAAATCTTTCGTCCGGACGGGCTGCCCGGTGATGGAAAGTTCCATCCCCTTGTTGTAAACTTCTCCGATATTGGAATAATTAAAAATATAACCCGTAGCCTGCGAAGTACGCGGATTAAGAATTTGGTCGTTGGACACGTTGGAATAATAAGTATAGTCAAATCCTATGCGTCCCTTGAGGAAACGCATTTCCAGCCCCAGTTCGATGGAAGTCGTCATTTCCGGCCTCAGGTAAGGATTGCCGCGATACCAATAGTTGGTAGTACCGGTAAGATCTCCGATAAAAGTCTGATAACCCCATAGCGACGTACTGGTAGCATACGCGCTGGTGCCCTTGCCTACTTTTGCCCACGAGGCGCGCACCTTGCCGAAAGAAATAATATCCTTTACGCTTTCGGGCAACAGTTCCGAAAACACCACGCTGCCGCTTACCGAAGGATAGAAGTACGACGCATTTTCATCGCCCGTGAGCGGGGAATACAATGTGGAATTTTTGTCATTACGCCCGGTTACCGTAAGGTAAGCAATATTTTTGTAGGACGCGCGGAATTCCCCGTAGAAACTGCGCATGCGCGTTACCGTATGCGATTGGCTGAATTGTTTATTTGCATCCGTGCTAACGCCGAAACTCGGGAAATCCTTCTCGCTGGGATGAATAGCCTTGCGATAGTTCCGTTCCGTTTTCGATTCTTCTTCGCTCAAGCCCAAAAGCAAGCCCACATTAAAATCGCCGAAGGTCTTGTCCATATTGCTCATCAGGTTGTACGACAAATACTGGTAATCCAGGAAATTTTCGCTCAACAGGCCGTCCCGGAAGTCCGCTTTTATTTCCGCGCCCGGCGCAATAATATTTTTATTGCCGGTAGTATACCGGTCGATGCCGGCGCGGTAGGTCACATTCCACCAGTCAAGAATTTTGAAATCAAGCGTCGCATTTCCCGTGAAACGGTTGGTCTGGTCGGTCATCTCATTTTTATTGACCAGCCAGTACGGATTTTCTACCAACGAACCCAGCGGATATTTAATCAAGTCCCGCTGGCCGCTGGCGTCCCGGTATTGCGGGAAAACATACTTCGAACCGTCACTGTTCAGGTAGGTCGACATATCCTCATTGATCGCCCAGCGATATACCTGGTTCATCGTCCCCGTACCGTTAGAGCCGAAAAGCCCGTCGCTGGTCAGCGTTTTGTCGGTATTGGCCTGCGAATAGGCGCCGCCCACATTCAGCGTGAACTTGCCGTATTTCTGTTCCCCGTTAAACCGGAAAGTCGTTTTAA
>JAITSM010000231.1 GCA_031287815.1 Prevotellaceae bacterium | reverse complement strand
CCGCCATTTACATTGATAGCCGCTAATGGAACAACGCAAATAGTAACCGGAACGACGCTCGCTACTTCGGCATTGACCATTACGCCTACGACTATCAGAGATAAAACGGAATGTCCGGGCGATTTTTGTATTTATACCGGTAGCGATTTACATATTGACGCTACGCACCTTTGCCAGCAGCGCACCAGCGGCGCAAAAAATTGGGAAGCGTATATACTGGATGCACGCGATAGCAAAATTTACCGTATCGTACAAATGCCTGATGACAAATGGTACTTTGCGCAGGATTTGGATTACCGAAACGGTTCGGATTATGCTTATAATGCCTCTTACTGCTCAACCTACATCTATGGCGTAACGGCTGCCAACAGCGGCACCGTTTGCCCAAGCAGTTGGGACGTACCTACCAGTGCAATTTGGACGCAATTGATGAATACCATAGACCCTAACCCTAACTGCTGGTCTGTTTTCTGGCCAACAGCAGAAGGTGGGACGGATGTGTATGGCTTCAAAGCTGCGGCACATTGTGTGCGAGTCACCGCAAATGGAACAACCTGGTATAAACTTACTACTACTGGGTCGACCGCGACCCGAAATTACTGGACCAAAGCCGGGACGTGCCAACAATTGCGACTGCATAAGTATTACGACGGATGCTTCGAGGCCTGCCTCACCAATTACCCGCCTGCGCATGCTCCCATCCGTTGTGTTCGCCAACTGTAATATTTGTAAAAATAGCTCTTTGAACAGCGGCAAGCAGTTTCAAAGAAATGGCGTATCTTTGTGGCAATTTTTATAACGGAATAATTGTTGAAATATGCAAGGAAAGTACGATTTTGATAAAGTGATTGACCGGCGCGGCACGAATGCGTTGAAAACAGATGCGCTGGAAACCCGCTACGGCAACGCCGGCCTGCTTCCGCTGTGGGTCGCCGATATGGATTTCGAGACGCCGGATTTTATTGTCGATGCGCTCCGCGCGCGGATGGAACATCCGGTGTTCGGCTATACGCAAGACCCGCCGGGCTACCGGCCTTCGGTGATGCGCTGGTTAAGGGAACGGCACGGCTGGAGCGTAAAAGCCGAATGGTTGTGCTATATTCCGGGTATTGTCAAAGGCATCGGGCTTGCGCTAAATGTGTTTACCGGCAAGGGCGACAAGGTGATTATCCAGCCGCCGGTGTACCATCCGTTCCGGCTGGTGCCGGAGGCCAACGAACGCGAGGTGGTGTATCATCCGCTGCAACGCGTCCATGACGGCTACGAAATGGATTTCGGGTTACTGGAAAAAATCATCGACGAGCGGTGCAAGCTGTTGCTCCTTTCCAATCCGCACAATCCCGGCGGGGTGGTGTGGCGCCGCGAAACGCTGGCCACGCTGGCGGATATTTGTGCGCGGCGTAATATTCTGGTTATTTCGGATGAAATTCATGCCGACATGGCGTTGTATGGAAACCGCCACACGCCTTTTGCCACCGTGTCGGAAGCGGCGGCGCAGAACAGCATCACCTTCGGCGCACCGTCGAAAACGTTTAATATCGCAGGGCTGGTAAGTTCGTTTGCCGTTGTTCCCAACGCGGCTATCCGCGCGCGTTTTTACTCGTGGCTCCGGGCAAACGAACTGAACGAGGCGGCCATCTTTGCCACCATTGCCACCGAAGCCGCTTACACGCACGGCCATGAATGGTTGCAGGAATTATTGGCGTACCTGGAAAGCAATATCGACTTTGTGCATGATTATTGTGCGGCGCATATTCCCGCTATCCGTGTGATGAAGCCGCAGGCGTCGTTTCTTGTGTGGCTTGATTGCCGGGCGTTGCGTTTAGGCCATGCCGCCTTGCTGGATTTGTTTATCAATAAAGCCGGGCTGGCGCTGAACGACGGCGAAATGTTCGGCCCCGGCGGGGAAGGCTTCATGCGCATGAATATCGCCACGCCGCGCAGCATACTCGAAAAAGCGATGAACAGGCTGCGGGCAGCCTGTTCTTAATGTGCTAATGTGACTAATGTGCTAATGTGCTAATGTGCTAATGTGACTAATTGGGCTGGCGCCAGCAACCTTAAACTTTAAACCTGAAACTAAAAAGGCGCCAGCTACTGCCTACTGAAAACTGCCTACTCCAATACTTTTAATGCGGAAGGGAGGATTTGAATATCCAGGACTTTTCCCATCCGGAGCGATTCGCCGTCGAGATGGACGTAATCTTCCTGCGGGCGTTCCACCACAATGTGTTTCCCCTGGAACATTTCTACAAACGAGGACTTGTGAATGGTTTTGGTGAACAGCCGCGGAAGCATGAACGGCGCTGCCATGCGGGGAAAATCTTTCCATATCACCACGTCTAATTGCCCGTCGTTGCAGTGGGCAAGGGGCGCGATATAGGCGTTGTTCCCCCATTGCGACGCATTCGCGAAAGTTATCAGGAAAGCCTTGCGGGTGCAGGCCTGCCCGTCTATGGTGATAATATATTCCTGCGGTTTGTATTGCAAAAATTCGCGTGTCGAAAGCGATACGTAGGTGGACATGCCCCGTTTCCCGCCGCTGTTGAAGAGGTGCCCTATCAGGGCGTCGAAGCCGATGCCTGCCGTGCAGAAAAACAGTTGTCCGTTGATTCGTGCGGCGTCGATGGAGCGTACGCGGAAGTGCGTAATTTTTTCGACGGCCTTTTTAAAATCCATAGGCAGGCGCAGGTGGCGCGCCAGGCCGTTTCCCGAGCCCATCGGCACAATGCCCATCGCCGTAGGGCTGTGCAGCAGCGCGCGGGCGATTTCATTGATTGTCCCATCGCCACCGACCGCGACCACCGCATCCAGCCCCTGAGCGGCAAATTGCCGCGCCTGTTCGTAGCCGTCGCCGGCGCAACGGGTGGTGTGCACCGAAGCGTCAAAGCCCGCAGGCCATCCGGAATGATTAGTGATAAATTGTTCTACCGCCTCTTTGTTTCCCTTTCCCGATAGGGGGTTTAGTATAAAAGCTATTTTTCGCATAATGCAAATATACTTCTTTTTTTTAGCTTATGTTCAAATTTCTTTTTATCTTTGCCAAATAATTACATAATATCAACGAGTATGAAAAAGCTGTTTTTTTACTGGCGGATCGCCTTTTTTGCGTTATTGACAGGGGCGTCCGCCTGTAATTATTTTCCGGAGGAGGATGCAGGCGCATTGTCCAGCATCACCATTTATGATCCCGCTGTTGATTTTAGCAAGTACAGGAATTTCGCCATAAACGACAGTATCGGCTATTTGCAGCTGCGGTTGAATGAAATCACCGGGAAAATTTCACCGGTGGTGGTAAACAGAAAAGACCCGCAGACGGAAATCATACGGGCGTCGGCGCTGGACAAGCTGAGGCAATATTGCAACTACACGGGGCCGATGACCGACCGGACGCAGCGCCTGCCGCCGGATTTAGTCATCGACCTGCTGTATATGGATGTGCCGGACAACAACCAGCACTATGCCGGCTGGTGGGCTGCCCATCATTACTGGCATCCTTACGAGTGGTTCTGGAACTATCCTTACTTTCCTTACTACCCGTCCGGCGCCATGATTCCCGCGAAGGGCACGCTGATAATAGATATAAAAGATTTGACCAACGTGGCCATGATGATCGGGCTGGACAAAAACGAACGGATACCCGTACCTTCCGTATGGGTGGGAATGGTCAGCGGGCTGGACAAAAGGCAGAATGTAACGGAATGGAACGACGCCATTGAAGCCTGCTTCACGCAAACCGACGCTTTCAAAAAGAATAAAAAATAAACGAATGAAAAAGTATCTACTTATCCTCGTCCTGACGGTATTATCCGTTGGAGTTGCCGGAGCGCAAAAGAGCAAAGCCCCGCGCCAATACTATACCGCCGCATGGAGCGTGTCGCTGCCGGTATTTGATTACAGCGACTATATCCCGTCCGTGAGCGTGAACGGCGCCGTTTTCCAGATACAGTTTCTCGTGCAGGAAAATATTTCCGTCGGCGTTTCCTTTGGCTGGAATACCTACTATTCGGAAGTTCCCAACACCCTGTACAGCCCCTCGCCGGAAATAGCGGTGTCGGGAACAGGTTACCGCTACCTGCACGCCATGCCGCTGAAAGCGTCGGTGAATTATTTTTTCGGTACCACCCCGAAATTTAAGCCTTACATCGGGCTGGGGCTGGGCGCTGCGTATATGACGGAACATGCCGCCGTGCAGCAGGTGCATTTCCGGGATGCGCAATGGGGCTTCCTTGCCGCGCCCGAAATAGGCGTGTTTATACCCTTGCCCTACCGGCTGGGGATACACTTTTCCGCCAACTACACGGTCAGCCTGAATACATTCAATTTTGGGAAAATTCAACTGAACAGCATCCATACGGTGGGGCTGGCTGCCGGCATTTCCTACCTCCTTTAATTTACCGGCTATAAACGGTGGAATAAATGAACATAGCTATTTCTGCGGTTTTAGAACGGTTTATACGCTACGCGCGGTTGGACACGCAATCAAACCCCGCTTCTGCCTCGCGCCCCAGTACGCCGGGACAGCGGGCGTTTGCCGGGCTGCTTGCCGCTGAGCTGCGCGATATGGGCGCTGCGGAAGTGGAAGTGGACGAAAACGGCTACGTAACGGCCACCCTGCCGGCTACTGCCGGCGAACGCTTGCCCGTCATCGGGCTGATTGCGCACCTTGACACTTCGCCGGATTACAGCGGGGCGAACGTGCGCCCGCAGGTAATTTCCGGCTACGACGGCGGCGACATTGTGCTGAACAGCGCAAAAAATATAGTATTGCGCACGGCGGAATTCCCGGAAATAAAACAGTATGCCGGACAGACGATAGTAACTTCCGACGGCACGACGCTGCTCGGCGCCGACGACAAGGCCGGCATCGCCGCTATCATGAGCGCCGCCGCCTGCCTGCTGTCGCGCAACGATATTCCGCATGGCGCCATTCGCATCTGCTTTACGCCCGACGAGGAAATCGGGCGGGGCGCCGACCGGTTTGATGTGCAAAAATTCGGCGCCGACTATGCCTATACTTTCGACGGCGGGGCGCTGGGCGAGCTGGAATACGAAAACTTCCACGCCGCCGAAGCGGCGGTATATATTGCCGGCAACAACATCCATCCGGGTTTTGCAAAGGGGAAAATGGTGAATGCGCTGAATGTGGCTGCCGCCTTTCACGCGGCATTGCCCGCCGGCGAACGCCCCGAAACCACCGAAGGGCGCGAGGGCTTCTTTCACCTCACACGGATGCAGGGCGCGGAAGAGCGCGCGGTATTGCATTACCTTCTCCGCGATTTCGACCGCGCCTCGTTCGACCGCCGGAAAGCGCTGCTCGAAGACATCGCCGGCGACCTCAACAGGGCGTATAAAAGGCCGGTGGTGCGCCTGCAGTGCCGCGACCAGTATTACAACATGTACGAAAAAATCCTGCCGCACTTTTTTATTGTGGAAAAAGCCATAGCCGCCATGCGGAAAGCGGGCGTAACGCCGGCGATTACCGCCGCGCGGGGCGGCACCGACGGCGCCCGGCTGTCGTTCAAAGGGCTGCCCTGCCCGAATATCTTCACCGGCGGGCATAATCCGCACGGAAAATATGAATTCCTTTCTGTCGAAAGCATGCAAAAAGCCGCAGAAGTGATTTTGCATCTTTTTTAGTTGAAAATGGGCTGGCGCCAGCCTACTTTTAACTTTTAACTTTTAGTTTTTAACTTATTTGCTATTTCCAAAATTCTTTCTACCTTTGCACCCGATATTATGCTCTTTTTCATTTTGACCGCTTTTATTCTGTTACTGAAATCTCGAAAATTTCAAACTCTAAAGAATAAAAGCAAAACTCCACGAGAGAGAAACGTGAATTTTTGCTTATTTTAGAGTTAGGTATTCGAGAACCTCAGTAACAATAAGTCCAATTCACGTTTCGGAGTTTATCCCCAATATCCATCTCTGAAAAGAGCAATCCCGAAACAGACTAGCCGAATAAAAGTTGCCGAAATGCGAAAGAGCTTGCGGCAAGGGGGATTGTTTTGGTGAATAGTTTGTGTTTGGAAAAGGGCAAAACAATCCTCAAAGCCGGAGGGAAGTTAAAAGTTAAAAACTAAAAGTTAAAAGTTGGCTGTCCGGCAACCTGAAACTTTAAATAGGAAACTATAAACTTTAAAATATATAATTATGAAAAAAATTTTCTTCTCTCTTCTCTTCCCCCTTTGGGGGTTAGGGGGCTTGTCTGCGCAAGTGAGCGTTTCCAACATGGCAACGGACTATCCCGCCAGCAAAGTTTCCTTTACCGTAACGTGGACGGCGCAGCCGCACAACGACCAAATCTGGGTAATTGTGGACTATATTAAGGTACAGGATGCCTCTACGGCGGGCAATACCTGGAAGCGCGCCCTTGTTACGGCTGTAGCCAGGAACAGCGGCACCGGCAGCGCAGCCACCGTTACCGGGCAGCGCGGCTTCTGGCTCCACACTTCCGGCAGCAGCGGCAGCGCAAACGTTACGGCCACCCTGAGCCTTGACTCCGGCGTACAGCAATACAACTGGTGCGCCTATGCCTTAAACTACCCGCCGGAAGCGAAAATCAAAGCCGAAGGCGGATACGATTTATACGGCACGCCACCGTTTACCGTAAATGGAACGACCCTGCTCGCCGGCAATACTACCTTTGGCCCGGGGACGTGCATTACTTCGCTAACCGACGCCACCGACAACCCCTCCGCAGACCTTCCCGCTACCTTAACCGTCAGCACCTCCAACCCTGCTACGCGTTGCGATGCAGGTGCGGTAACGCTTACGGC
>JAITSM010000225.1 GCA_031287815.1 Prevotellaceae bacterium | reverse complement strand
TCCCGAAAGTGTGTCAAAATACTTTTTTCGACTTGCGGGACGTCCCGCAAGTATGTCAAAAAACTTTTTCCTGCTTGCGGGACATCCCGCAAGTATGTCAAAAAACTTTTTCCTGCTTGCGGGACGTCCCGCAAGTATGTCAAAAAACTTTTTCCTGCTTGCGGGAAATGCTGCACCGGGTTTTTTTGACAATTTTCCACAAGCACATTTACTTAAAAAGGAGAAATAGACCGGTAAGTTTACAGGAAACAAGGATAGGAAAGCGCTTTGAAGTAGGACGTTTGAGCGCCTGTTTAATGAAGAATGGGAAATGGGCTTACGCTGTCCCGTAGGGACAAAATGTTGGTAGAAAATGGTTATACCACCCCGCCGCCACCGTCCCCTGGGACGGTAGGTGTCTGTTCACATGGCGTACCTCCGGCACGCAGGAGACGGGGTTGCGCATTTTTTCTACCCACATTTTGACCTTAACGGGGCATTATTTAATGGAGAATGGGCTGGCGCCGGAGGGCAGTAGGCAGTTTCCAGTCGGCAGTCGGCAGTAGGCAGTGGCTTACGCCGGAGTATGGGTTCTGATGACTGCCTACTGCCGACTGGAAACCGCCTATTGGAAAACTGGCGCCAGCCGACTACAACTCACGACTAATGACTCATGACTAAAGTTCGAACAGTTTGCGCGCTGTTCGGGCGGCATTTTCGAGGATGTCTTTTTCGCCCGGCACCCGGCGGTTTTCCATCAGGATACGGCCGTCGCAGAGGACGGTGTCCACGCAGCCGCCGTGCGAGGCGGAATAGAGGAGGTTGGAGGCAAAATGAAAATTCGGCGTGAAGGCGGGCGACTGCAAATCAACCAGGCAAAGGTCGGCAAGGGCGCCGGGGGCGATTTCCCCGGCGTTCACTTGCAGGATGCTGGCGCCGTTTTCCGTGATGCATTGCAGTGTTTCGCCAGCCGGCATCACCGTAGGGTCGCATCGCCAGCCCTTTTGCAGCAACGCGGCTATCTTCGCCGCTTCCAGTATATCCAGGTTGTTGGACGACCCGCAGCCGTCGGTGCCGATGCCGATAGTGATGCCGGCGGCTTTCATTTCGGAATATTTGAACCTGTGCCCGGAGCCCAATTTCAGGTTGGAGTTGGGGTTGTGCACGACTTTCACGCCGTGATCGGCGAGGAGCTGTATTTCCTCCTCATCCACATACAGGCAGTGGGCGAGCACCAGCTGCGGCGAGAGCAGTTTCAGCTTATGCAGGTAGCGCACGGGGCTTAGTCCGAAATCTTTTACCGCATGCTGGTATTCCGTTTGCGTTTCGGCAAGGTGCAGGTGGATGAGCAGGCGGTGGGCGGCGGCAAAATCGCGCACCCATTGCAGCGTATCGCCCGATACGGTATAGATCGCATGCGGCGCAAGAGCAAACGAAATCCGGCCGCTGCGCGGGATGGCAAAGTTTTTTTCCGTAGCGCGTTTGAACTGTTCGGCCACTTCGGGCTGGAAATAATCAAAAATAGTGGCGCCCAACGCCGCCCGCAGCCCCATTTCCTCCACCGCGCGCAGCACGGCGGGGTAGGTCATGTACATATCATTGAAACAGGTGGTGCCGGTTTTAATCATTTCAAGGCAAGCCAGCCGGGTTCCGTGGTATACGTCTTCTTCGGTGAGTTTTCTTTCGTATGGCCAGATTTTTTCATTCAGCCATCGTTCCAGCGGCATGTCGTCGCCAAAGCCGCGGAAAAGCGTCATCGCCGAATGAGTATGCATATTGAAAAATCCCGGCACGGCGGCCTTACCCGTGCCGTCGATTACCTTATCGGCATCGTCGCACAGCCCCTCGCCTGTCTTTTTAATAAATTGCCCGTCGATAAAAATATCCGCCGGTTGCTGGCCTATTTGTATATTTTTTATAAGAATACGCATGGCTAAAATACAGTAATAATTTTCAAAGATACAAATTTAATGGAGAATGGATAATGTCTTTTGAGGCGCCAACCCTTTTCCCATTCAAATGATTTGGCATTTACAGCCGGGAACATCGCTAAAGCGCGAGCAGTATTTTTTATTTAAAAACCACTATCTTTGCAACCGGAAACTTTAAATATTCATGAATATTTAAAGCGCCACTTTAAATATTCATGAATATTTAAACTAAAAAGGGGGAAACATGTATCAAAGAAAACAAATTTTCGAGGGCGCCGGCAATGAGAGCGTCTTCTTTTGGGGAGCGCGGCAAACAGGAAAAAGTACGCTGTTGAAACAGCTTTTCCCCGATGCGTTGTGGTTCGATTTGCTTTTAACGGTCGATTATGAGCGATTGCTGAAAAATCCCGGGCTGATTCGCGAAATCGTGGCGGCCAATCCTTCGGTTTCGCTGGTAGTTATTGACGAGATACAACGTTTGCCGGCGCTGTTGAATGAAATTCACTGGCTGATTGCCAATAAAAATATCCGGTTTATCATGAGCGGTTCCAGTCCCCGCAAGATTTTGCGTTCAGGCGCTAATTTGCTTGGCGGAAGGGCGCTGCGTTATGAACTGTATCCGCTCACGAGCAGCGAAATTCCCGATTTTGATTTGCTGAAAGCGCTTAACAATGGTTTGTTGCCAAAGCATTACGACACGCCCAACGCAAAAAGGTTGCTTTCTGCCTATATCGGGAGTTATTTAAGGGATGAAATTGCGGCGGAAGCCCAATTGAGAAATATCGCCGTGTTTAGCCGTTTTCTGGAAATTGCCGCTTTAACTAACGGCGAAGTCATCAATTATTCGAACGTGGCTACCGATACCGGCGTGAGCGTTCCTACGGTCAAGGCTTATTTTCAGATTTTGGAAGATACTTTGCTGGGACGCTGTTTGCCCGCGTTTCAAAAACGCCCCAAACGCCGCATGATTACCGCTCCAAAGTTCTACCTGTTTGATGTAGGTATCGTGAATACGTTATTGAACCGGGGGAGAATTGAACCGGGGACAGAATTGTTCGGCAAATCGTTCGAGCATTTTATTTATGAGGAAATCCATGCCCACAGCAGTTATTCCGGCCTGAACTACCCGCTGGCTTATTGGCGTACTACGTCGCAATTGGAAATTGATTTTGTGCTTGGCGACCATGAGGTAGCCATAGAAGTAAAATCGACCAGTGAAGCCCAACCCCGCCACTGGAAGGGATTACAGGCTTTTGCCGAAGAATATCCGGTGAAAAAACTGATATTGGTCAGCAACGACGCTTATCCCCGAAGGGTAAACAATATATGGATATTGCCGTGGCAAACTTTCCTGCAACAGTTGTGGAGCGGGGAAATCATTTCGTAGGTTAAAAACTGAAAGTTGGCTGATACCGGTATTAAATTAAAAACGCTGGCGCCAGTCAACTCTTAACTTTTAGTTCGTAACGCTTACCTTAAAATGTACCATTCGTACACTTTCCGGATACCGGCTTCAAGAGATGTTTTGTGCTTCCATCCGAGTTGGTGGAGGCGGGTTACGTCTAATAATTTACGCGGTGTGCCGTCGGGTTTGGACAGGTCGTGTTCGATAGCGCCGTTATAACCGGTAATATGTTTTATCAAAGCGGCCAGCTCGCCGATTTCCAAATCTTCGCCGGTACCGACGTTGATGTGGCTTTCGTCGTTGTAGTGCTGCATCAGGAACACACAAGCATCGGCGAGGTCGTCGACATAGAGGAACTCGCGCTTGGGCTTGCCGCTGCCCCAGAGGACAACGCTTGCGGCAGCCTGCTGCTTGGCTTCATGAAACTTGCGGAGCAGCGCCGGCAACACGTGCGAGGTGTTTAAATCGAAGTTGTCGTTTATTCCGTAGAGGTTGGTGGGCATTGCCGAAATGAAGTTGCTGCCGTATTCGCGGCGGTAGAATTTGCACAGTTCGATACCGGTGATTTTGGCAATGGCGTAGGCTTCGTTGGTGGGCTCCAGCAGGCCGGTGAGGAGGCATTCTTCTTTAATTGGCTGCGGCGCGAGCTTCGGGTAAATGCACGAACTGCCGAGAAACAGCAGTTTCTTCACCTGATGGAGGTGCGCGGCATGAATAATATTAGCTTCTATCATCAGGTTGTCGTAGATGAATTGCGCGGGACAGGTGTTGTTGGCCAAAATCCCGCCGACTTTCGCTGCCGCAAGAAAGATAAAATCGGGTTTTTCTTTGGCGAAAAAGTCGTTTACCGCCGCCTGATTACGCAAATCCAGTTCGGCGGAACTGCGCGTTACGATATTCGTAAAACCCTTTTCCTGCAAGTTGCGCACAATGGCCGAGCCGACCATGCCGTTATGCCCGGCTACGTAAATTTTGTGAAGTGTATTCATTTCCTGCGTATTTTTTCTACATATTCATAATCGAAC
>JAITSM010000219.1 GCA_031287815.1 Prevotellaceae bacterium | reverse complement strand
CTACAACAGCAATGAATACTATCGTAGTAATAAACATAAAGCCGCCCATCCAATTGTCAACTTCTCTCGCCGATTTCAACTCCTCAGGTGTCAATGGAGTTGGGTCAACTGGTTCGCTGCAGAGGGTAAACATAGTGTTACAGTTTTAAAAGGTTTAACTTATTGCAAATATAATAAAAAAAATCGAATAATCCAAATGTAAATATTAAAAAAATATGCACTATGACACAAGATAAAGCGATAAAATTAGCCTTTCTTTTGCAAGCTACTGACCACATGAGCAAAACGTTCGAAATAGCCGGTAAGAATTTGACAGGATTTCAGAAAAGAATGACAGAAGTAGGCGCCAGTGCTGCCCGTATGGGCGGGTTTTTTATGACAATGGGAAACCAAATTGCCGGCGGGATGTTGAATATTGCCAAAGCCGCCGGAGATTATGCCGATACCTCTGTGACTAATGCCACAAAGGTAGGCATGCAGACCGCCGAGTGGCAAAAATTAGCTTACGCTGCTGACATGGCGGGGATATCACAGGAAAAATTAACATCGGGGATGTCTAAATTCAATGATGCCATAAAAAAGGCGGCGGCCGGCACTGGAACATCCTTTTTTAAAGATATGGGTATCCAACTCAAAGACGCCAATGGTAAAATGCGCGACCAGCAGGATATCCTGGCAGATGTGGCCGATGTGTTTGCCAAAACCGGGAATAACGCTGCCAAAAGCCTTGCGGCAAAAGACATATTTGGCGAAGGCGGCACTGATTTTATAAAAATGCTTAATACCGGTTCCGAAGGTTTGGAAAAAATGGGGAAAAAAGCTGAAGATTTGGGGTTGGCAAACGACAAAAATACAGAGGCATCTCTAAAATTTACAGAAGCTTTGAGAGAGATTGGCAGTGCGATATTAAGTTTGAAAGTCAGTATAGGCAGCGCTATGGCGCCCATGTTGACGGCGCTCGCAAAAGCATTTACTTGGATGGTAGAATTGGCATCATGGATAACGCAAAAATGTCCCCTCGCCACAAAAATTATTGCCGGAATAGTAGCGGGCATTGGGGCGTTAATGTTTGTTCTTGGTGCGCTGTCGGTAACTTTTGGTGCAATAGTGCTCACATTTAATAGAGTAGTAAAAGCTTGGAGATTTGCCACAATCGCTGTGCGTGGTGTATGGAATGGAATATTATATTTAAACCGTGTACTTAAGATATCGCAATTTTTAACTGAAACATTGCGCAGCAGGTTATTTTGGATGAAGGTTTATTATAGCTTATTAAGTATATGGGCAAAAATTGCCGCCGCCGCGCAGTGGTTGTGGAACGGTGCGGTAACGGCGGGCCGGGCGGTGGTTAATTTCTTCACCAGTGGAATAATCCTTGCCGGGATAAAGTTGGGCGCCTTAGCCGTGTGGCACGGTGTTTCCGCCGCCGCGCAGTGGTTGTGGAACGGTGCGGTAACGGCGGGCCGGGCGGTGGTTAATTTCTTTTCCGGCGGAATAATCGCCTCAAAAATAGCATTGGTTGCCTTAGCCGTGTGGCAGGGTATTTCCACCGCCGCGCAATGGCTGTTTAACGCCGCGCTGTATGCATGCCCTGTTGTGTGGATAATTGCCGCTATTTTGGCAGTAATTGCAGTGGTGGTATTACTGGTGGCATATTGGGATGATATTGTGGCGTTTTTCGAGAATATTTGGGAAGGCATTAAAAATGCATTTTCAGCAGCATGGAATTGGTTTCTAAGCCTTCCCGAAAAATTTGCACAGTTTGGGCGTAATATCATTCAGGGGCTTATCAACGGTATCACCGGTGCACTGAGTGGATTGTGGAATATTATAAAGAACTTGGTTGTTAATAAAATAGGTAAATTTTTCGCCAACCTGCTTGGCATCCATTCACCGTCTACGATGTTTGCCAAATTTGGCCTAAACATCACACAGGGGCTTGTGGTGGGCGTCGACAAGGGCGAAGATGCTGTAGGAAATGCTACCGGCGGGCTGGCTGAACAGGCGCTTACCGGATACGAGCAAGGGCTACAGGCGCAAACCGTGCCGGTTGGAGGAGCCGGCGGCGGCTTCGGGATGGCCGGCTCGTTCAACTATTCCCCAACCATTAGCATCGGCGCAGGGGTGAGCGAAGGCACAAAACAGGATTTCGCCCAATTACTGCGGGCGCATTACATGGAGATTGTAAATATCATGCAAAGATTTTCTGAAAATAAAACCCGATTATCATATAGTTAAATTATGTTTGCACAACTCGGAAACCATATATTTCAGGGGATAAAATCCCCCCATTCGTGGGACGAAAGCAATGCCGCCCGGTATGGAAAAATACCATTAGTTAATGGCAAAGACGTTATTCAGCACACCGGCGAGGATTTAGCGGAAATAAATCTTTCTTTGCGCTATTCTGTGGAATTTTGCGACCCGGCCGCTGAAATTGCGGCCCTGAAAAAATCCATGAAACGGGCATTGATTTTGCCATTCATTACCGGTGAGGGTGAGGTAATCGGCAATTTTGTCATTACCGGCATTGACGTAACCAATGAACATTTTTCATCTACCGGACTGTTGGAGATGGCGTCGGTTTCGCTCAAATTGATGGAACACGCGTACAGTAAAAAGCCAAAAGCGGGCAAAAAGACCGCTACCACTACCGCTACCGTTGCTGCGCCGAGCGCTATGCCCGAACAATTTAACGAGCCGGCCGGAGAGGCGATGGAGAGTGCCGATCCTGTTGCCGAGCCGCCGCTGCCGCCGGTAGAAAGCCCATCTATAGAGATGGCTTTACTCCTCCTTAAGGGAAAAGAAGTGGTGGACAAAATCAAAAAAGTAGCGGCCAATGCCAAAAAAAATATCAACAATGTAAAACGAGCCGTCCGCGAAGCGCGGCAATTGGCCGACCGTGCAAAAGAACTGTACACGAACGTTAAAACAAAAGTAGAAAACGCCAAAAAAATTATTGAACGGGCTAAAAACCTGCCAACCTCGCTGAATGGGGCGATAAAATATGCAGAAGACTTGTCAAAAATAGACAATTTGGCCGACATGTCCGTATTACAATCGAACGTTGCGGCGCTGTCGGAGAGCAGCGACAAGGTGAAAGCTGCATCTGCGCAAGTGGTTGCATTCTCAGCCACAAGGGAGGGTGGCAAATAAGCAGATGAAGATTGTAACGACAAACGGCCGGAGCTTATATATTAAACGCATAGGAGTTCCGGATGATGAGCAAGGGACAGATACAATATGTTGCACCGATGAAAACAATAAAAAAGTAATAATCACCCCGGCAGAGATAGCCCTGTTTTTAGGCAGCTATGCTTTCCCGCCGATAAAGGAAAAAAGATGAAAAGTTTTAATTATACTACGGTTGAGGGTGACCGTATTGACACATTGGCCGCCAGGTTCTATGGCGGCAACTATGGTATAAGTATTATTTTAGATGCTAATCCCGACGTACCGATTACGGCGGTTTATCCGCTCGGCACCGTGCTCGTTATCCCGATAGTTGACGACAGTATAATTGACGATAAAACCGACTTGCCGCCATGGAAGCAGTAGGAAAAAATGTTGTGGAAATTATCATTGACGGGAAGAACGTTACCGGCGATGTGAGCCGCTATCTTTCCGGAATAAACTACACCGACAGGTTAGAATATGAGAGCGATGACATTTCATTGTCATTTGAGGATACTCTTGGCAAATGGCAATCGGCGTGGTATCCGTCGCAGGGTGACAGCTTGCAGGTTAAAATTGGGCGGCCCGGCCGTTTTCTCGATTGTGGGGTGTTTGAAATTGATGAAATTGAATTGGAGCTTTCCCCCGATACCTTAACGGTCAAAGCGCTGGCTGCCTCTATTAAAAAAAGTCTGCGGACAAAGGAAAGTAAAGCATTTGAGGAGCAAACATTATGGAGTATAGCGAAATACTTTGCCGACAAGCATAAATTTCGTATAGTTGGCGAACAGGGCGCATTAGAAAAGATAGCGATTGATCGCAAGACGCAAGAACGACAAACCGACCTTTCTTTCTTATCGAACTTAGCCAAAGATTATGGTTATGCACTTTCCTTACATTGGGATACTTTATATTTTACAGATAAGGCGCAACTTGAAAGCAGAAAGGCCATTTTAACCATTCCCAGATCGGTAATGAGCAATGCGCGTTTTCGCGACAAAACATCCGAAATATATAACGGGGTTGTAGTGAATAGGCGCGACGGCAAAAAAAACAAAAACACAGAGTGGAAAATTATGTCCGGGAAGGAGGGCGAGGGTGATATTTTAGTATTGGAAGAAGATGTAGAAAACGAACAGCAGGCCCTCGCCATAGGTAAAGCAAAGTTAAACGATAAAAAAAGGGAAAAATACAGCGGATCGCTTACCGTTCCGGGTAATACTAAACTGGTTGCCGGTATAAACATTGAGTTAACCGGTGTAGGGAAATTTTCCGGTAAATGGCATATAATTTCAAGTACGCATACCATTGACCCGTCGGGCGGCTATACTACCGGTGTGGAAATACGGAAAATTTTAGGGCTTACCTTTGATAGATTTGGCAATCTTTACACGGCCGTATAGAAAGTTCTTTCCATTTAGGCGATTTATGGCCGATAAACGCTACTACGATGGTCGATTTTTATGACTTCTATGGTGAGTATGCTATCTTCTATTGTATATACAACACGGTACACGCCTACGCGGATACGGTAAATATTGAGATACCCTTTTAATTTTACAGAACCAAATGGGCGTGGGTTATATGCAAGTTCTCTAATATTATCTACAACCGATTCGTAATAAACGGGATTTATTTTGCTCAAATCCTTTTCAGCAGATTTTTTAAATGCAATTTTATACATTTTATTCTAATCCGCGTCTTTTATTTTCCCGCGCCAATACCTCTTCAAACGGCACGGTAGGTTCTTCTTTTCGCGCCTCTATATCAATTCTGTCTAAAAAATCTTCTAATAGTTCATTGCCGCCGTGTTGCTGCAAGTCAATATGCACATAGCGGTTATATCCGCATGCGTCTTTTGTGTATTTTATCCCTTGCAATTGCCCCATGATTTGTATAGTTATGCTTTGAAGTACAAAGATAATAAACTTTATCGAAGCACCAAAATATAGAAAGTTCTTTCCATATTTTTCAAAAGTTTGGAAAGTTCTTTCCATATTTTTCAAATTCGTTTTTATAATAGTTGAAACCTTCTTACATTCGTGTCTATATGCTAAGATTAGGTATTATATCGGAAATTGGCGCGGGCGAAAATTTAGGTTTTGCGCGGGTGTGGTTTGATGAAAGAAACTTTGTTTCGGGGTGGCTGTCTCTGCCGTCCACGAACACCAAAGGGACAAGACACTGGGTGCCGGTTGCGGTAAATTCACAGGTAGCTTGTTTGATGGATGAGTGGTGTAGACAAGGTTGCATTGTAGCCGTGCTATGGAGTGATACCGACAGGCCGCCGGAATGGGCGAACAAAAATACCCTTGGCATACAGTTTGCCGACGGCGCTGAAATTTATTACGATTCTGATGCCCATGAATTGACGGTCAATGCGCCCGAATCGGAATTGAATTTCACTTGCAAAAAAATCAACATCACCGGCAACGTTGAAGTTACTGGTGAAATCATCGCGACCAAAGAAGTGACCGCCGGCGCCAATAAAATCAATCTAACAACGCACAAGCACCCCACGCCTTCCGGCGTTTCGGGCACCCCTACACCTTAATAATTCAATAATATGGCTGTATCGATAGACACATTAAAAGGAGCAATTAAAGACGCGTTTGATAGGGAAAAGGAAGAAAAGACCGACCAGGAGGAATCTATTAAACGGCTTTCAGAAGCTATTGCAAAAGCCGTGGCCGTACAGATTTTAGCGGGAATAAATTCGGCTACGGTGACGCCGGCACTCGCCGCGCCCAATGGCCCTGTAACAGGAACTATAAAAATAGAGGCAACTTCGGAATGAAAGACACGAGAAATTGGCAGATAAGTATCAATAACCCCGGCGTTATAGTGGAGGGCGTTGAGGATATAGCGCAATGCGTTTATACGATTCTCACTACGATAAAGGGCAGTGACCCGCTGCGCCCGGACTTTGGCAGTAATGTGATGAAATATATCGACAGGCCGGTAAATGAAGTGCAATCACTCCTTGCTTATGAGGTTATCTATGCCTTGGAAATATGGGAAAGCCGGATTAATGTGCGTAAATGCCGCTATACTTCAGATGAAACGGGAAAGAGCAACATATATATCGAAGCGGAAGTTATCGCATCGGCCGCACAGGTTACAATAACAATAAACGTTTAAACGACAATGGAAACTGAAATACCCGTATTTGTAGAGCGAGACCCTGACACCATTATGGCCGAATGTACGGCTAAATTAGAGGAGTTGCTTGAACGGACATTGCAGCCCGCGCAGGTGGAGCAATTAATGTTGCAGTTTATCGTGTATCGTGAGGTGTTGCTTGTCAATCGTTTCAATGCGGGGATGTCGCAGATGCTTTATCAGTTCAGTAAGGCGCCGGTACTGGATTACATTGCCGCGCTGGTAGCGGTAGAACGCCTTCCGCCGGCTACGGCTGGGTGTACAATAAAGTTTTCCTTAGATGATGAGCACGGTGAGTACGGCCCGACGATTATACCTGCCGGCACCCGTGTAGCTACGTCGGATGGTGCTGTGATTTTCAGCGTTCCCGATGATATTATTATAGAATCGGACGTACTGGAAGTAGAAGTTGATGTGGAGGCTGAAGAGGCGGGGAAAAGCGGTAATGGATACCAGCCCGGTATGGTAAATAAGATACTCGACCCGCTCGCATTTGTATTAACGGTAGAGAATATCAATACCACCGGTGGCGGGTCGGATGAAGAGACCGACGAACAGTTGCGCGAGCGTATAAGGCTATCGCCATCGCAATATTCCACAGCCGGTTCACGGGCGAGCTATGAATACCATGCACGCAGCGCCAACCCCACCATCATTGATATTTCTGTTACTTCCCCAACACCCGGCACAGTGGTGATTGTTCCGTTGATCGAAACAGGGGCACCGCCGGAGGAAGTATTAGCTGACATAGAAAACGTGTGCAGCGCCGAGAATGTCCGCCCGCTAACTGATACGGTTGAGGTAAAATCACCTATGGAAAAAGAATATGAGATAGTTGTTTGGTTAACGCTTTATGAAGGTGCAGATGCCGTTACGGTAAAAGCTGCCGTGCTTGCAAGTTTAACAAAATTTGCAGAAGAAAAACGAAGAAAATTAGGCAAGGATATTATCCGGTCGCATATTGCCCAACTGTGCCGTATTGCAGATGTGTATGATGTGGCGGTAAACACGCCGGCAGAAAATATAATAGTTAACGCTGACGAATTTTCCAACTGCACCAAAATAGAGGTAAATATTATGGGGTATAACAATGGATGACAAACATGTCATAGCAAGTAGTTTAGCTAATAACGAATTGGCAAAAGCCTTTTCGGAATTAGTTGCAGAGCGGTGGGACAATTGGGATTTGTCGCCGTTTCTGGTCTATCTTGTTGACGTTTGTGCGCCGGCGGCTCTCCCCTACCTTGCCGAGCAATTTGACATTGCGGGGCTGCAAGGTTTTGAATTAGCGGCAAACGAACAGCAGCAGCGTGAACTTATCAAACGTTCTATAGCCTTACATAAATACATCGGGACGCCGTGGGCAATCCGTGAAGCATGTCGTACGGTCGGCTTCCCGGTGATTTTATTAGAAGAAGGGGTGCCGTCCACGCCGCCGAATTCGGAAACCGATTGGGCGCGTTTTCGCGTATTGATAGAGGCCGATACAGCGCGGCATATTACGGAAGAAGAATCTATAAAATTGCGCTTATTCGTAGAATTTTACAAAAATGTACGGTCACACCTTGTTACGCTCGGCTTTTATCAAGCATTTTCAGATAAATTGTTTCGGCCGGAAACTTCCGCCCTCGAAGCACTAAATATATTTACCCTTGTTATCATACCAAATCCCATTATATTGAGTCGCGGCGGTACAATGAAAACAGCTATGGCGGTGGCAGACATGGCATGGACTATTGACCAAACTGTTTATGACTGGGGCGATGGCTCAGGTGATAAAATAAGGTTGGAATTTACAGGCGTAGCGGGTTACAGTGAAATAAAAGTGAGCTCAGATCCTTACAATGCCCGCGACCGTGCATACAGCACTGCCTATTCAAGGGCTTATGGAATTCCAGAAAATCGCACAGCAACAATTGAAATAAAAACAACAACCGGACAGCTATATGGAAGGCTTACCGTGTTGCAACGCAGTAAATGGTTTAATGCTTACAGCCGCGCGTATAGCCGCGCATATAACACCTATCCGATGTTAAATGTTTCACCGGATGAGGTGTGGCTGCCGCAGGTTGACCCGAATGCGCAGATGGATGTAACGTCCAATACAAATTGGCTTATTGAATAACAATTTAAAATTAAAATATTATGGCAAAAGCAACATGGGCAGCGACCTCGCCCGCAAGTGGGTCGGGAAATGGAACAGTAAGTGTTAGCGGCTCTGCTCATACGGGCAGGTCGCAACGGCAGACAGACCTAACTTTTAAGGCAAGTGGTGTGGCAGACGTTGTGCGATCGGTGATGCAGGAGGCGAAGCCGGAATTTGTATCGATTGAGAATGTTTCAGTTGCAAAAGGTGGAGGTAATGTAACGGTTACCGGTAAGTCAAATTCGTCGAAGTTGAATTTCAGTTTGGGGACGGGCGCTATTGTGGCCTCTTTTCCGTCGAATTATAATGCCGGCGGTGCAAGCACCGCGAACAACGCCGACATTACCGGCGACCCCGGCGCGACGGCTGAATACAATTTCAGCGTTACGCTCGCGGCGGCGACTAATGAGACCATAGAGGCACGCACGCAGACGCTTTCTGTAACGGCCAATGGTGGACAAAGCGCACAAGCTACGATGTCGCAAGCCGCAGGTGACCCGACGTTGTCAGTTAGCCCTGAATCAATCACGTTGACCGCAGCCGGAACGGCCGTAGCTGTAACAATAACCAGCAATACTAACTGGACGGTTGAGTAGATGGCGTCGAAGCAAATCTATTGGGGTGACGGAACGAGTGATAAAGTAACGCTCACTTATTCCGGCAACGTTGGCAGCAGTCAGATGACTGTTGCCAGCGATCCCAATTTATTTCTCATCTATCGAAGCAAAACTATTACCTTAAAAAGTTCCGGTGGGGCGACGCTTGGATATTTAACGGTGACGCAGATGCCACGCGAACGGGCTTTCTCAGCAGCATATAGCTCAGCATATCTATAAATATTAAAATACAGCAACTATGGCAACATTAACAAAATCACAATTAAAAACGTTATCCAATAGCACTTTTTTCGATAACGACCAGGGGGAAATAGAGCCCTCAGGGCACCGCGCATTTAATGAAGACTTTATTGATTCGGTTTACACGGATATATTTACCGGGTCGGAGGCGCCGGCTATCGGGTTTAAGGATGGCGATATATTTATTAAAACGGAATAGTTATGGCAACAATACAAGTAGACGATATTCAGGTTGCAAAAAGTGGGCAGTGGCACTCCTTGCGTGGCCAGAAGATTGCGCAGGATAGCCAGTGGAAAACTTTTGACACGGGCTGTGGTGTGGCGAAAAGTGGGGATTGGTACGTACTGAAAGAACAGGGTTATCAGGTAGAATTATTGCTAACAACCAAGCCTGATGACATGGGCAATCTCGTTGTTTATCCAACTGTACTATTGAATAAGCCATTAGAGGAGGATGCGGAAATTACAGTTAGTTTCCGTCAAGATATCGAACCAGGGCAGGAAATTACTATATATGGATTGGCGGGTGAAACGGTGTTGTATTCTTACGATTATTGTATAATTTATTCCAGCGGGTTTTATGACTCGTTGAATGTTAGACAAGTTGAAATAGAGTGGAGCGAGCCGCATACTGTGGTAAAGCGCGCCATGAAAACAGGGTATTTATATGACGATGTGATTGCACGCACCTTATTTGGAATTCCGATTGCATCAACGGAAGATGTCAGTTTTGACATTACTACTGAAAACGATGAGTACTTTGAAGGAATCGTAACAATTTCCGCCGGAAGCTGTTTTAAAATTACTAATTACAATTTAGATTATAAGGAATATAATATTGCCAACATTGTACCCGGAAGCATTACTGA
>JAITSM010000079.1 GCA_031287815.1 Prevotellaceae bacterium | reverse complement strand
CACTCCGCCTTCGACACCCACACCCCGCTGACCCTCTCTTTCGAGAACGACCAGCGCGGCAAAACCCTCTACTTCGCCCTCCGGTGGGAAAACACCCGGGGCGAAAAAGGGCCGTGGAGCACGATGAAGAGCGCGATAATCCCCTGACGGGGCGGTGAAGGGTGAAGGGTGAACGGTCACCGGTGAACGGCGTAGGGGCGAAAAATTTTTCGCTCCTACATGCGGAAAATGAAAGACGCCGGTATGGAAACATGCCGGCGGATTTTTTTTGAGTTAAGAACTAAAAGTTAAAAGTTAAAAGTTGGCTGGCGCCAGCTAATTTTCAATTTTCAATTTTCAACTGAAAACTGCCTACTGCCCTCCGGCGTTAGCCAACTTTTAACTTTTAGTTTTTAACTCTTAACTCCAAAGATGTCTCCATTCAAAAAACTTCCGCCAGCATGCAGCGGACGCTGCCGCCGCCGTTGCGCTCGATGGTGGGGACGGACGGGGAAATTAGTTCGTTGTATTTTTCCAGCATGGATACCTGCGCGGACTCCAGCGCGCGGCGCGCGGTGTGGGAAAGGATTAAAAAGCGTTTCCCGGCGCGGTTTTGCAGTTGCAGCATGTTGCCGGCAAAACAGGCCATTTGCGCCATGGTAATCGGGATAATTTCTTTTCCTGTTTTCTTTAAGGTATCCGCCAGCAGGGTTTGCTCCTGTTTATCCGTAATGCTTTCCAGGCAAACTACGGCGAAGCGGTCTGCCACGCACAGCATCACGTTGGTGTGGTAAACGGCCTGCCCGTTGGCGTCTGTGGCGTGGAACAGCGCCGGCGAAAAGTGCATTTGCCGGCAAAAATCATGCAGTACTTCTTCGTTGGTGCGGGGCGAGAGGCAGGCATACGCTATCTGCCGGCGACGGTCGAAGACCATGCTGCCGGTGCCTTCCAGAAAAAGCCCGCGCGTTTCGTAATGCGTAAAATCAAGGAACTGCCGGATGGGGAAAGCGTTTTTAATAATGTCTATGGCCTTGCGTTCCTGCCGCCGGTTTTCGGCAAACATCGGGTAGAGGCAGGCAAGGCCGCCGGGATGGAACGAAATCCAGTTATTAGGGAAAATCGAATCGGGCGTATGCGGCGCGGGCGTGTCGTCAAAAACGGTTACGGCAATATCCTGCGCCCGCAGCAGGGCGACGAATGCATCAAATTCTTTCAACGCCGCGACCTGTGCATGATCCCCGCCGGCGTGCTGGAAAGCATTGTTTACCGCCGTTTCGGCATTGTAGCCGAAACGTATGGGGCGAATCATCAATACCTGCGAAGCAATCATACGCTTTCTATGGATTTTTTGATGATGCTTACCGCTTCGAGTACCTGCGCTTCGGTAATCACCAGCGGCGGGGCAAAGCGGATAATGTGGCGGTGGGTAGGCTTTGCCAGCAATCCGTTTTCCGCCATTTTCAGGCACACGTCCCATGCTTCCTTCCCGTTGGCCGGCTCAATGACAACCGCGTTCAGCAAGCCTTTCCCGCGTATGGTGCGAATCATCGGCGAATGAATTTCCGCCAGTTTTTCGCGTAAGATTTTTCCTAACCGTTCGGCGCGTTCCGCCAGTTTTTCGTTGCGCACTACTTCCAGCGCCGCTACGGCCACCTTGCATGCCAAAGGAAACCCGCCGAAAGTGGAGCCGTGTTCGCCCGGATGAATATTCAGCATCACCTCGTCGTCGGCAAGCACGGCCGACACGGGCAGCACCCCGCCAGACAAGGCTTTCCCGAGTATCAACAGGTCGGGGCGCACGCCTTCGTGGTCGCAGCAGAGGAGGCGGCCGGTGCGCGCAATGCCGGTCTGCACCTCGTCGGCAACGAAAAGCACGCGGTGTTTTTTGCACAATCCGGCACAGGCTTTCAAGTAACCGTCGTCGGGAACGAATACGCCCGCTTCGCCCTGTATCGGCTCTACGAGAAAGGCGGCAATGCGTTCGCCCTGTTCGTTCAATACGCGCTCCAGCGCCGCCGCATCGTTGTACGGAATCTTTATAAATCCGGGCGTGAAGGGGCCGAACTGCGCATACGCGTCGGGGTCGCTCGACATGGACACAATGCTGATGGTGCGCCCGTGAAAATTTCCTTCGCAAACCACGACCATCGCTTCGTTTTCCGGAATATTTTTCTTGACATACCCCCAGCGGCGCGCCAGCTTCAGCGCTGTTTCCACCGCTTCGGCGCCGGTGTTCATGGGCAACGCCCGTCGGTACCCGAAATATTCCGTAACATATTTTTCATACGTTCCCAAACAGTCATTGAAGAAAGCGCGGGAGGTCAGGCACAGTTTCTGCGCCTGCTCCGTAAGCGCCTGCACGATTTTCGGGTGGCAGTGCCCCTGGTTAACCGCCGAGTAGGCCGAAAGGAAATCAAAATACTTTTTCCCTTCCACATCCCATACATACACGCCCTCGCCGCGTTCCAGCACCACCGGTAGCGGATGGTAGTTGTGCGCCCCGAAGCGGTTTTCCAGTTCCATATAAAAAAGCCCCTTTGCTCCCGAAGGCGCCGTCGTGTTTTCCCTGTTCATGTTATTCGTTGTTTAAGGTTTTAAATTTGTTGAATAAATTTTTTCCATCTCTTCATAAAACGCTTTGCCGAAGCGGTAAATAAGCGGCTCGCGGAGGAAACGGAATACCGGCATATTTTCTTTTTCCCCTTTCGCCCGCGCCGCATCGCACAAATGTTGCCGGTCGTAATTTAATCCGGTAATTTCCCTGAATTGCTTGATGCGGATGGGATACAGCCAGCACGAAACCGGTTTGCGGAAAGCGGTTTTCCCTTCGCTCCAGGCGCGTTCGATAGCGCAGTAGCACACGTTGTCCTTGTCAAAACAGGAATAGGCGCATTCTTTGTTTGCGATGAGCGGCGTGCATAATTCGTTATCAAAATCCACCACCGCCACGCCCTGTTCTTCGACAGCCCTGACGCCTTCGGGCTTCATGCAGGCAACGAAATTCGGATATTCTTTTTCCAGCATTTCCGCTTCCGCAGGCTCGAGCGGTGCGCCGCTGTCGCCATACACGCAGCAAATGCCGGCGCACTGCGAAATATCGCACGCAAAGTGTTCCTGCCACACATCGGCGCTAATCAATTTATCGTCTATCTGTATAATGGGCTCCATTGTTTATCTTCATTACCGTTTAACACCGGCGGAACAAAAGTACGCAAAAAGATTTAAAAATTCAAAAGTGAAGTGAAGGGCAGGAGTTCTCATGGTTGCGCGATGAAAGTCTAAGGGGAACATAGTGCAGTAGCCTGCTTCCACGTCTCACTAAGAAAATAAAAAAATTTGCAAATTAAAAAAATAGTTCTACATTTGCACAGAATTGTTCTTTACATTTTACCAATTTTTGTTTTTCAAAAAAACATCGACAGTTTTTCGCTAACAAATAAATTCGGTATCCTTAGAAAACGTGAGCTTGTTTTATTGTTAGCGGGGTAGTCGATGACCTTTTTGAAGATAAATTTAGTTCACGTTTCGTTTATTTATATGCACTAACAACATATAAAGACAAAAACGGGAAGTATGGCAACGAATAAAAAATCGTAGCAAGGAGTTGTTTTATAAAATTAGTTTGTGTTTGTTAGGCGTAAATATAAAACGACTCTTACGCTACGAAAAATTAAAATAATAAAATAATAAAAAATCATGAAAAAAATTTTCTTCTTTTTTGCAATGTTCGCAAACGTTGCAGCAAGTGCACAACGCACTATTCCGGTATCTATAGCGAATACTAAAGTGGACTATTCGACAAAAACCGTAACATTCGACTTGTCATGGAAAGGCAGTGATGCGAATCATCGTGATGAAGTATGGATATTTGTAGATATTCAACCTGTAACCGGAGTGAATATCTTAGGCAGTTGGTCGCCAGCTACGCTTGTGCCAAGCGCCACTACGGTTACTACCGCCGGCAGCAGCAACCAGTATACGTCGCTTACGCATACAGTAGAGAGTGGAAACACGCGTGGCGTATGGATAAAAGGGACTTCGTCCGTCACTACTAACATTCTCCATGCAACCGTTAAAGTAACATTAACAAGTACAACGCCCGCTAAATTCAATGCGTGTGCATTTGCTACCGATTATCCGCCGAATGCTGTATCATATAGCGGCGGTTCTTATACGTTTAAAGGGACAAAACCATTTATTATAAATGGAACGCCGGTAGATGATACCAAATTTGCTGTAACGAAAATAACTTCTTTAACCGATGCCACCGGATGTCCTGGTGGCGTGGGGCGGGATGAGATTCATAATAGCGGCGTTTGCGCTCCGGGATTAACGGCTGTTGGTACTTATTGTAGGGATTTAGCAGCTGATGGTGCTGCTAAATTTATTGCTTGTGGATATGAATTAGAAGTTGAAATAGCCGACCGGCCTTTGCCTGGTAGTTGGAGTACTGCTTTAAATTGTCCGGCGGGATGGACGCCGGCTACTCCAAATCAATTATCGTGCCTTTGGAAAAATAGTAGTTTATTGAAAGGTTATTCCGGTTATGTTACCGGCGTAACGTGTGGCGGCGGATGGAAACTTAACGCACAATATTGCTGCAATGCCTGTTCGGGTCAAGCAGTATATCTGACTGGTTCCAGGGCTGGTGATTCATGCTTAGGCACCTGCGCTCTTACCGATGATGGTATCGGTACTTTTGCATGTTGGTGTGATAGCACATGGCCACATCAAAGAAATGCAGTGAAATGCGTTAGGTAAAATAAAATTGAAATGGACGGAAACCCTGCTCGGGCAAAGTTTTCCCTTGTCTGCTACATCAAATAAGGCTTTGCCTTAAAGTTAAAAGTTGCCGCCCGCGAAAGCGGGCGGTTTTTGTTAGCGCCGTTGTATGGCACGGTCGTGCGTCCCTGCATGGAAGTCCGGTAATGGAATATTTTGCGTATATTTGCGGGGAAATTAAACACAATGTGATATGCCTGCAATAACATTAAAAATACCGCAATCTCCGGGTATACTCCCCACTTTTGATTTCTCCGTATATCTGGCGGCAAAACTCTACGAAGACGAAATGCTTTCGGCGGGACAGGCTTCCGACCTGGCCAACCTGTCTAAACGCGGATTTATTGAACTTATGGGCAAATATGGCGTTTCGCCTTTCAGCACGAAAGTCGATGATTTGTTGGAGGACATCAAAAATGCGTAGGGTCGCCGTTATTACGGATACAAGTTGCCTTATTGCATTAACAAAGACACATGCTTTGGATCTGCTCCGCCAATTATATGCTGGGGTAATTGTAACCGAAGACATCTATGCCGAATTTGGCGAGCCGCTTCCCGAATGGGTAAAAATCAAAACCGTTACCAATAAAAAGTACCAACAACTCTTGGAGCTGAATTTAGACAGAGGCGAATCATCGGCTATTGCTTTGGCTATGGAAATGGAGAATGCCCTGTTAATTATCGACGACTTGAAAGCCCGCAAAGAAGCCAAACGATTGGGTTTTCCGGTAACGGGAACGCTGGGTATTTTATACGCCGCAAGGCAACAGGGATTGATACCGGCGTTGAAACCTTACATAGACGCGCTGCAATCGGCAGGTTTCCGCGTTGCATCAAATATTATAAAAGAACTCTTAGCGCTGTGCCACGAAGAGGCAACATGATGAGGGAATATTTTTAACGCAACGAAGCCGCACTTTTGTGCGGCTTCGTTTTTTGTTCCGAAATAATCAATGATTATTTTTTCTTCGGAGCAGCCTTTTTTGCAGGCGCTTTCTTAGCTACTACTTTTTTCGGAGCGGCTTTTTTAGCCACTACCTTTTTCTTCGGAGCGGCTTTTTTAGCCACTACCTTTTTCTTCGGCGCAGCTTTTTTAGCCACTACTTTTTTCTTCGGCGCAGCTTTTTTAGCCACTACTTTTTTCTTCGGCGCGGCTTTTTTAGCCACTACTTTTTTCTTCGGCGCGGCTTTTTTCTTCGGCGCTGCCTTCTTTGCTGCAGGTTTCGGCTCTAATTCCAGAGCGGCTGCAAGAGGAGAGATTCTTTTACTCATAACAGTTTTTTTTAGTTTTTGTTTTACTAATTTTAAATTAGTGTTAATTAAAATTTCTTGCAATGTTAGTGATTTTTTTGATACCTTTTGCTTTTTTGTATTACTTTTTTCAACATGGTTATTAACACGAATGGTAAAATCACTTAGCGCATTCATGTAATTTATGAACGCTTCGTAGGGAGTGTTATAGGGGTTGAAATACTTGTGCACCGCGCCATCCGAGAAAAATTTGGTGCACATATAATAGAAATGATCGCTTGCTTGCAGGCGTCGAAATTCGTGCAATAAATTTTTTTCATTTATCTGTTTTATTTTTTTTGTCAGCTGATATAATTTATCGACCGCTTCATTTTGCAATTCATTTCCGAGCCATGCGCTGACGTCGCGTTCTTCGTCCGCCCATGAAATCGGGTAGGGCACATGCAGCGGTGCAACGGCACGGTGTTTCTTTGCTGCCTTGCCGGGCGTCAGAAATTCAAACTTGGAATGGGTGAGTACCTGTTCCGGCAGGCGGCGGAAGAAAGCAAAGATGCCTGTTTCCATTGACTGGTGTTCGCCGAAAGTTTCATAATCCATAAACAGATTTACAATTTCATCTTTCGCGGCAATGTTGTTCAACCACCCGACATATTTTTCGGCGGTGAGGGGCCATTCGCTCCAACCGCGATCGGAAAAGCGGAAAGCAATATCATCGCTCAGCCGGTAATTTTTCAATAACAATTTTAATTCCGGGCGTTCGGGATTTGAATAAATATAGTTCGGGCTTTTCCAGCCCAGCACGTGCCGCGCGCCTTCGGTGAGCATCACGGAATAGCCCATGCCGGCTATCTTTGCGCCGATGTCGTCCGAATAAATCAGTTCGGTGTTGCGAAAAACCGTCGGCGTTTGTTTGAAATGTTTTTTGATGAGTGCGCGATGCAAAATAATTTGTTCTTCAAATTCACCAAAATCTTTCAGCGACGCCAGCGAGTGCGCATACGTTTCCGACAGAAATTCCACACTGCCGGTTTTTGCCAATGCTTTAAAGCTGTCCAGGACTTCCGGCGCATATTTTTCAAATTGTTCGATAGCCGTACCGGTAATGGAAAAGCTTACCTGGAAAGCGTCGCCATGTTCTGCAATAAGCTCCAGCAAGACGCGGTTCATCGGCAGGTAACAGCGGCTGGCGACTTTCTGCATAATCGAACGGTTGGCGTATTCGTCGTAATAATCCTGTTTTGCGCCGATATCAAAAAAGCGGTATTGGCGTAATCGCATTGGCTGGTGTACTTGAAAATATAGGCACAATGTTTTTTTCATATCAAATATTTTTAGTCGTAAGAATCGTGAATATTTCAGGTGTTTTTTTGTATAGCCGAGTCGTATACATTCTTTACTTTCTGCGCGGCGCTGTCCCACTTCAATGCGTTTACTTCGTCGAGCCCGCAACGGATAGCCATTTTCGACAATGCGGGGTATGCCAGCAATCCGTAGATAGCGTCGGCCAGGGCATTCACATCCCAAAAGTCTACTTTAATAGCGTATTTCAGCACTTCCGCCACGCCCGACTGCTTCGATATAATCGTCGGTACTTTTGAGCGCATGGCTTCCAGCGGGGAAATACCGAACGGCTCCGACACCGACGGCATCACGTACACATCGCTGTGCGCAAACATGCGTTGCACGTCGGCGCCCTGCAAAAACCCGGTAAAGTGAAAATGGGTGGCGATGCCTAACTTCGCTACCCGGCGGATAGAGCGGTGGAGCATGTCGCCGCTGCCGGCCATGACGAAGCGGACGTTGCGGAAATTTTTCAATACTTTCGCCGCCGCTTCTATAAAATATTCCGGCCCTTTTTGGAAAGTAACCCGGCCAAGAAAAGTAACGACCTTTTCGTTCACGCCCCGGTTTTCATTGACGGACGAGTGGCCGTCGAATTCCACCGCATTATGTACGGTAACCACTTTGTCGGGAGCAATGCCGTACTTGCTTATAACAATGTTGCGGGTAAGGTGGCTCACCGTAATCACGCTGTCGGCCGCCGCCATGCCCATGCGTTCGATGTCGTACACCAGCTGGTTTACGTTTTCGCCGCTGCGGTCAAATTCCGTTGCATGCACATGCACCACCAGCGGCTTGCCGGAAATCTTTTTGGCGGCAATGCCGGCGGGATAGGTAAGCCAATCGTGCGCATGAATAACGTCAAACGTGTTTTGCGCCGCCACCGATGCGCCGACTATCGCATAGTGCGCTACTTCTTCCAGCAGGTTATTGCTGTAGCTTCCCGAAAACCGGTATTTGTTCCGGCAGGAAGCGTGCGTGTAGCGCTCGCCGGTTTTCACAGCGCCGGTAACCAGTTTCTCGTATTCTTCGGGGGAAACGTAAGGTATCAGGTTGGCGCCTATTTCTACAAAGTCGATACGTTTCCAGAATTCTTCCATGCCGGACATGCCGAAACCCATTTCCACGTCGCTGGCGTTTACTATGCGCACGGCGCTTTGGTCTTCGTCGCCATTGGCGCGGGGCATCACAAAAAGCACCTCCACCTCCTGTTTGGCCAATCCTTTGGTCAGCCCGTAGCAGGCGGTGCCCAGCCCTCCTGAAATATGTGGCGGAAATTCCCAACCGAACATCAGTACTTTCATATCGCTTTGCTTTTTTATTGTTTCATTTTTTCGCCGCTGCACGCATTACAGCTTGCTGTATTTTTCAATCAGCTTCATGCTGCGTAAAATCTCCGCCACGCTCCATGCCTGCGAAATAGCGCCATTCTGCGCATGCGGCGGGTCGCCGTCGTACACTTCGGACACAGAGCAAATCCCGTAAACGGTCATATCTTCTTCAAATCCGGCGGACAGTTCTTTGGCGGTAGCCAAAAATTGTTTGCCGTAGACCCGGAAATTCGCTTCAATATAGTGCCCCAAAAGCCAGGGCCAAACGGTGCCCTGATGGTACGCCTTGTCGCGCGTAAGCTGGTCGCCTTCGTAGTGCGCCTTATACAGCGGATTCTTCGGCGCCAGCGTCCGCAGGCCTTTCGGTGTGAGCAGCTCGCTTTCCACTGCCTGTAATATCTTCCGCTTTGCCTCATCGGGAATGGGGCTGTAGGGGAGCGAACAGGCGATAACCTGGTTGGGGCGCATAAATATATTTTGCCCTTCTTCGCCCACGTAGTCGGCCAAATGCTTACGGACGGGCAGCCAGAAAACAGGCATGTAATTCCGCTCTATCAATTCCGGAATTTTTTCCCATTCTTTTACAAACCGGGTATCGCTATTCGCCTTTGCCAGTTCCAGGGTGTAGCAAACGGCATTATACCAAAGCGCATTTACTTCCACCTGGTAGCCCGAACGCGGCGTCACCGGCTTGTCGCGGACGATAGCATCCATCCACGTGAGCGCTTTATTTTCCTCTTCCGCCCATATCAGGCCGTTGTCGTGCATGCGGATGCTCTTCGTTTCCCCGCTGCGGAATACTTCCAGGATGGATTTCATCTTTTTGCCATAGGCTTTCCACACCGCCTGCCCGGTGGCTTCGGCATACTGCTGGATAGCCCAGAAATACCACAGCGGCGCATCCACCGAATTGTAGGCCGCCTTTTCCTCTTTCCCGATATTGGGAAACAGCCCCCCCTGCAGTTCCTCCGACATAGTGTCGAGCGCTTCCCTGCAGCTTTTCGGATCGTAGTTCGCCGCCAGCGTCAAACCCGGCAAGGCGATGAACGTGTCCCGCCCCCAACGGCCAAACCACGGATAACCCGCCATAATTTCCGTACCGTTTTTCCGATGCACTACAAATTGCCCCGCCGAATATTTCAAACAGTTCACATAGCTGTCGCGCGGCTGGCGGATAGCAAGGGCTTCTTCAAACTCCTTCGGCAGCGCCGACGGCTTTTGCTCATTCACCGACGCCGAAAAAATAATACTTTCCCCTTTCCGTATGGGCAATTCAAAATAACCCGGCGTAAATAAATCTTCGTGAAAATCGTAACCGCGGCGTTGCTCTTCGCGGTATTCCACATTATAAAACCAGTCGGGCGTATCTACAAACTCGCCGGCTTTGTCCGTCTGCATATGCAGCCAGGGAAAGCCCTCGTACAACTTCGACTTGATGCCGTGCGAAATAATTTCATAACCCGTTTCTGCCACCGTATTCGCCATACTCAGGCGGTGAATATTGCGGAACGCAAGAAACGGCTTCAACCGCAACATCGTCGGGGAATGCGCATCCAGCAAAGTATAGCGAAGCAGCAACTCATTCTCATGATGCATGAGCATAATTTCCTTTTTCAACACTACGCCCCCCACCCGGTAGGTAAGCGTAGCAATCGGTTCATAGGAAAAATCGACAATATATTTATGCCCCCGCGGCTCGTAGATACCCGGAAAACGGCGGATGGCAAGGTTAAACAGCTGGCCGTGCTGCACGATTGTTTCATCCAGCGACGAAAGCAGCACGTGGTTTTCCCCGTCGAACTTATCGATGGGCGCCACTAACAAACCATGATATTTCCGGGTATTGCAACAAACGATAGTAGTGCTGGTATATCCTCCCGTGCGGGTAGTAGCAAGGATTTCCCGGTCCAGGGAATATTCCAGGTTCACCAACTCCGCTTTATTAAAATTCAAATAAGCCATGTGTTCTATTCTTCAAAAAAGCGTCGCAAGTTACTAATTTATTTTGGCATTTCCACTTTCCACTTTTAACTTTCCACTTTCCACTTTCCACTTTTAACTTTTAACTTTTAACTTTTAACTTTTAACTTTTAACTTTTAACTTTTAACTTTTAACTTTTAACTTTTAACTTTTTTTACTACTTTTGTTGCATCAATCTAATAAACTACTGTTATGAAAGTCGCAGCAACAAGCAGGGTAGGCCGTATCGCTAAAGAGACAGACCAATTAAACCCTGTTCAACTTTCATCCCTTTCATCCCTTTCATCCCTTTCATCCCCTTCATCCCTTTCATCCCTTTTCATCCTTTTTCATCCCCTTCATCCTTTTCATCCCTTTTCACCCCCTTCATCCTTTTCATCCTTTTCATCCCTTTTCATCCATGCCCCCCATTGACCCCCGCATCATCACCTTCATCCGCAAGCGCCATGTGCTTACGCTCGCCACCTGCCACGAACGCCAGCCCTACTGCGCATCCCTTTTTTATGCCTACCTGAAAACAGAAAACCTCTTTATCTTCACTTCCGACGCCGCCACGCGCCACCTGGCCGAAGCCCTGCAGAACCCTGCCGTGGCCGGCGCCATTACGCTGGACACAAAAACCGTCGGACTGATTCGCGGACTGCAGTTTCAAGGCGCCCTTTTCCGTCCCTCCGGGGAATTAGCCCGCCGCGCCCGTCGCGCCTACCTTCGCCGTTTTCCCTTTGCCCTCTTGGGCGGCACGCCCCTCTGGGCTATCCGCCCCACCTTCTTTAAATATACCGACAACCGACTGGGATTCGGAAAAAAAATAACCCAACTGGAGTGAAGGGTGAAGGGTGAAGGGTGAAGGGTGAAGGGTGAAGGGTGAAGGGTGAAGGGTGAAGGGTGAAGGGTGAAGGGTGAAGGGTGAAGGGTGAAGGGTGAAGGGTGAAGGGTGAGTGCTGGCGCCAGCCAACTTTTAGTTCTTAACTTTTAGTTTTTAACTTAAAAAGGCGCCAGCCAACTTTTAGTTTTTAGTTTTTAGTTTTTAACTTTTAACTTAAAAAGGCGCCAGCCACTTTCCCCATTCGACAAAAAAAATCTGTGAAATCTAAAAAAATCTGTGTTCATCTGTGGGATAAATTTCCCCATTCAAAAATTTTCCCTACCTTTGTCCCATTCTTTTAAAGAAAAGTAAAAAAATTTCCGAATAAAGTAAAAAAATTTCTAAACAAAGTAAAAATTATTCCATACAAAGTAAAAATTGTTCCATATATTGTTAAAATTATTCTATACAAAGTAAAAATTGTTTCGTACATTGTTAAAATTATTCCATACAAAGTAAAAATTGTTCTATATATTGTTAAAATTATTCCATACAAAGTAAAAATTATTCCGTATATTGTTAAAATTATTCCATACAAAGTAAAAATTATTCCATACATTGTTAAAATTATTCTAAATAAAGTAAAAAATAAATAAACTAAAAAACAACTATTTAAAACAAAAAAGAGATGAAAAACACCGACTGGATTCCCCAGGCGCGGCAGGAACGGTACCACCTGGCCGAACGTACCACCCACTACCTCATCAACCCTGCCCGCCGCACCCGGATGGGGCTTGCGCCCGACACCCCCCTTGGCCAATGGCTCGACAATACCTTTATTCCCGCGTTTACCAACGTTACCGGCGCCTTCACCGCGTGGTCCGACCAGGCCAACCGCACCCCCATCGTCATCGCGACCCTCGTGATGACCGAAAAAGTCTTTATCCCCCTCTTCCGCCAGCTCTACAGGCTCCTCAAGGGCGACCCGCTGATATCCAACACCGACTTCGAGGCGATGGGGCTTCCCCTGCGCCCCGTGCCGGGATGGAGTCATCACCCCGTCCCGACGTCCCTGGTGGAATCGTGGGTAATATTGGCAGGGCCGGGCATGCTGGAAATCCGCTACCGCGACTATGACAGTCTCGGCAAGGGCAAGCCGCGCGGCGTACACGGCGCCGAGCTGCTCTTTACCGTCAGCGACACCATCATCACCAACCACGACCAGCTCCTGGCTTCCCTGTTTGACACCCGCTCTCCTTTTCGCATCACTTTCCCCGACTCCCAGCGCGGGAAAACCGTTTACTATTCCCTCCGCTGGCAAAATACTACCGGCCAAAAAGGCCCCTGGAACCAAATACAAAGCGCGGTTATTCCGTGAGGAGTGAAGGGTGAAGGGTGAAGAGTGAAGAGTGAAGGGTGCTGGCGCCATCACCAATCACCAATTACCAATTACCAATTACCAATTACCAATTACCAATTACCAATTACCAATTACCAATCACCAATTACCAATCACCAATTACCAATTACCAATCACCAATCACCAATTACCAATTACCAATCACCCATCACCCTTTACCCATCACCCATCACCCTTTACCCATCACCCTTAAACTAAAAAAAGATGTACAAGACTTTTCAGAACTATTTGACAGCTGAGTTGGCGGCCATAGAAGCGGCCGGGCTGTATAAAAAGGAACGGATTATCGTAACCCCCCAACAGGCGGTAATCAAATTGGAGGGGGGCGAGGAAGCGTTGAATTTCTGCGCCAACAACTACCTGGGGCTGTCGAACCACCCGCGTGTGATTCGCGCCGCGCAGGAGGCGATGGAGGAACGCGGCTACGGGATGTCGAGCGTACGCTTTATCTGCGGTACGCAAGACCTGCACCGGGAGCTGGAGGCGGCGGTGTCGCGTTATTTCCGGACGGAGGACGCTATTTTGTATGCCGCCTGCTTCGACGCCAACGGCGGCCTCTTCGAGCCTTTGTTCGACGAACGCGACGCGATTATTTCCGACGCCCTGAACCATGCGTCGATTATCGACGGCGTACGCCTGTGCAAAGCCCAGCGTTACCGCTACGCCAACGCCGATATGGAGGAGCTGGAAGGCTGTCTGAAAACGGCGCAGGCGCAGCGATTCCGCGTGATTGTTACCGACGGCGTATTTTCTATGGACGGGAATGTGGCGCCGGTAGATAAAATCTGTGCATTGGCCGAAAAGTACGATGCGCTGGTGATGGTCGACGAAAGTCATTCGGCGGGCGTGGTCGGCTCAACGGGGCGCGGGGTGAGCGAATATTTCGGGGTGTACGGGAAAATCGATATTTATACCGGCACGCTGGGCAAGGCGTTTGGCGGCGCTATCGGGGGGTTTACCACCGGTCGGAAGGAGATTATCGCTCTTTTGCGGCAGCGTTCGCGCCCCTACCTGTTTTCCAATTCTCTTCCGCCGGCGGTGGCGAAGGCGGGGGTGGAAGCGTTCCGGCTGCTGGAGGAAAGCAATGAACTGCATGCCCGGCAACAGGCGAACGTGTGGTATTTCCGCCAGCGGATGCAGGCGGCGGGGTTTGAGATGAAGCCTACGCAAAGCGCCATCTGCGCCGTTATGCTGTATGACGCCGGCCTCTCCCAAACCTTTGCCGCCCGGATGCTGGAGGAGGGAATCTATGTCGTCGGGTTTTATTACCCGGTGGTTCCGAAAGGGCAGGCGCGCATCCGCGTGCAGCTCTCCGCCGCCCACGAACAGTCCCACCTCGACAAAGCTGTTGAAGCTTTTGTGAAGGTGGGAAAAGAATTAAAGGTGATTTTTTAGAATTATGAATTATGAATGACTGCCTGCTGCCGACTGAAAACTGCCTGCGGGCTCCGGCGCCAGCCGCTCCCCCTCCTTCGGAGGGGGCTGGGGGGAGGTGTTCCTTTCTTCTTGGCAAGACGCTTTCGGAACTGACGGCTGTGGCGGAGCAGGCGGGGTTGCCGGCGTTTGCGGGGAAACAAATGGCCGACTGGCTGTACAGGAAAAAAGTCGCCACGATAGCGGAAATGAGCAATCTTCCGAAAGCGGCGCGGGCGGCCTTGAGCGCGCAGTACGAAGTCGGCGGTTTTGCGCCGGTGAAGGTGCAGCGTTCGCAGGACGGCGTCAAGAAATATCTTTTCCCTACGCTTTCCGGGAATTTTATTGAGACCGTCATGATTCCCGAAGCGGAACGCGCGACGCTGTGCGTATCCTCGCAGGCGGGTTGCCGGATGGGTTGCCGGTTTTGCATGACGGCGCGGCAGGGGTTTCAGGCCAACCTGTCGGCCGGTGAAATCATCGCGCAATTCAGCCGTTCGGAGGAATGCGGGCACCTCACCAATGCGGTATACATGGGCATGGGCGAGCCGCTGGACAACATCGACGAGGTATTGAAAAGCCTGGAAATATTAACCGCGCCCTGGGGCTGGGCTTGGAGCCCGCGCCGGATCACGGTTTCCACTATCGGCGTGCTGCCGTCCCTGCGGCGTTTTCTGGACGAAAGCCGTTGCCATGTGGCGGTGAGCCTCCACGATCCCTTTGCCGCCGGGCGGCAGGAGCTGATGCCCATGCAAAAGGCCTGGCCGCTTTCCGGCGTCATTGCGCTGCTGAAGCAATATGATTTCAGCGGGCAGCGGCGCGTAAGTTTTGAATACATCCTGTTTGCCGGCGTCAACGATTCGCCGCGCCATGCCAGCGAACTGGCGGGGTTGTTGCGGGGGCTGGAATGCCGCGTCAATCTTATCCGTTTTCATCCGATTCCCGGTTCGCCGCTGCGCCCGGCGGGGGAGGCGCAGCTGGAGCAATTCAAAAACCACCTCCTCCGCCAGGGGCTCCTGACAACCATCTGCGCTTCCCGCGGACAGGATATCTCCGCCGCCTGCGGATTGCTTTCTACGGAGGGGCGGGAGGGGATTACTAAAAATTGATTTTTTCGGATACGATATATTCCGGGCGTCCCTTGGCTTCGTCAAAAATATTGCCGATATATTGTCCCAGCACGCCTATAGTCAATAGTTGCACGCCGCCAAAAAATACGACAATGGCAATAGTCGATATCCATCCTTGAACGGTAGCTCCGCCTAAAATAAACCGGCTTATGAACATCCAGAGGACAAATGCCAATCCTAAACACACACAGAAAAAACCTAAGGATGTGGCTAACCTGAGGGGTTTTTTTGAAAAGTAAAACAAGCCTATCATGGCAAATTTAAGCATCTTTCGTAGCGGGTATTTGGTTTCTCCAGCAAAGCGTTCTTCCCGCTCATAGTAGCAGGGCGCTTGCTTAAATCCCAACCAGCTTATCAACCCGCGAATGTATTTATTTTTTTCTTTCAATGCATTAAATTCATTGATAATTTTTCTGTCCATCAATCTGAAATCGCCCGTATCTACAGGAAATTTCACGTCCGACAGGTAATTCAACAACCGGTAAAATATTTTTGCCGTAAATAATTTAAACCAGCTTTCGCCTTTGCGGCGTTTCCTTACGCCATAGACGACGTTGGCTTGCTCTGCTTTCATAATATCCAGCATTTCCAAAATCACGGCAGGCGGGTCTTGTAAATCGGCGTCTATAATCACCGCCGCATCGCCCGCACAATTTTGCAAACCGGCAGCCACCGCACATTGATGCCCGAAGTTTCGCGAAAAACTAAGTATTCTCGAATTTTTATCCTGTGCGGCAATATCCGACAGCACTTTAAAAGTATTGTCATTACTGCCGTCGTTTACAAAAATCAATTCGTATCCGTGCGGTAATTTTTTCATTACCTCAACAAGCCGCCGGTGTGTTTCGGCAATCACGGCTTCTTCGTTGTAGCAGGGTATTATAACGGAAAGCAACATAAAAATTATTTTATAAATTTATATACCATATTACGGGCAAACGTCATTGCGCTTATCATTATTTTTCCCGCGAACAACGTTGTGCCGGAAATACCGTATATTTTTTGTTCATATAAAAAAGTCCAATAATTTTTCAATATTTTTGCTTGCCGCCATCCTGTACGGGAGGTTGTCGAAGCGCCGACAATACGGAATAGGAACAGCGGCTCCCGGATGACAAACAAATTTCCATGCAGTAGTATTTTACACCATAAATCAAAATCGTTGCAATAGGTGTAATATTTATCTTCCGTCACGCCGGCAGTTTGGTGCAAAACATCTGTTCTCAGCAGCGGCAATCCCGGTTCACCGAAAATATTAGTCCCATAGCGCACACTCCTGCGGATAGCTGTTTTCCCTTCTACAAAACCTTTTCCCGGAAAGTTTTTAGAAAAAATAGGCTTGCCGTTTTCATTAATCACCCGCTTGCCGGCCGTTACCATGACGATATCTTTGCTTTCATTTTCTTCAAAAGCCCGCACTTGTTTTTCTATACAGTCGGGCGTTATCAGGTCGTCGGCGCAGAGCAGTTTCACGTATTTTCCTTTGGCATACGAAAGGGCGCGATTGTAATTGCCCGAACTACCCAAATTTTGCTCGTTTACATATACCGAAATGCGCGGGTCGGCGAACGATTTTACGATTTGCAGCGTATTGTCTTTCGAGCAGTCGTCGCACACAATGATTTCCAGATTGGGGCAGGTTTGCGCCAACACCGACCGGATGGTGTCGCCCACAAATTTTTCGGCGTTGTAGCTGGGAATACATATTGAGACTAACGGGGACATAGATTGTTTAATGTTTGGGAGGTATTTTTTTTACTGTTTTTTCTATCGCTTTTTCTTCGTTTGCTACGCGTCGCTCTATCTTTTTAATATCTTCGACCGCAGGAAGTCTTTCCGGTTTTATGCCGCGCTTCCCCAACATTTCGCGAACAGTTAAGTTATTTTGCACATGCTCTGTTGTAATGGAAGTTTCGCCGTTCAAATCGTTCTCTTCCACGTTATGATTAGTCATTTCGGTGGCCAGGTTTTTAGCGGCAATAGTCAGCGTAGGCAGGAAATCGGCTAAGGGACGACTTGCTTTTATTCCTAACCGATTTTTCATATCCTCCGTAGTATGTCCGCCAAACAGCGCCGTGTCACCTTTGGAACGGATACGTGCAAAACCTTTGTCATCTACGCCACGCTCGTAAATATTTCGCGAAAGTTGTTTCTCCGCTGCCCTTAGTTTTTCTCTTGTCTCCAAACGCGACAACAACTTTATTCGCTCCTCTATTAACTCCGTTTTGCGGGTTTGGATAGCAAAATAACTTTGGGCAAAAGCGATTTCTTCTTTCTTCGGATCGCCATTTTGTGCTATCAGATAGCAGGCGTAGCGGGTGAGCATATAGTCGTTCACTTCACGCTTACTTCCACTACCTAACATGACCATTTTCGTGACCTCACGAAAATGGTCATCGACATTAACGCCCTGCGATTTACATGAGTCGACCGCTCGTTGAACAGCTACTGTGAAATTCTCCCAGCGGGCATACCCCAGCAAGTCCTGAAGTTCGCGGGCAAACCATACTTCTACTTGCTCGTTGCCTTCATCGTTGTTGATAAAATGCGCTATTTTATCAAACGTTGATTGGTATTGTATAATACGCTGCTTATCCATTTGCTATAAAATTTATAAATTTTTCACCGGTTTAAGTTCGATTTATTATTGGGTCCCTAATTCAGGGGTTGGCAGTTGTAATGAAAATGTGGCGGTATCTTTGTTTTTTTCCAGCATTTCTACCACATCACACAGCAAATTAAAAATACGAACGCCGAATTCTCCCGAAATATAATGTTCGGGGTTTATATTGTTTTTCAGACATTGAATAAAGCATTTTGCGATATCGCGCATACCATAAGACAAGCTTCCTGTCATATAGGCCACTCCTGTCTTCGCAAACCCCATGGAAGTATCCCACAAAAAGTTTGCTACTGTACGAAAATGATCTTTAAGCGTATGTTTGCCGTCACTCGGCACAAACATTAAAATATCTCTAAAAACATCCACATTGGCAGCCCCTTTTGTGCCTTGTATGGTAACATGCCATTCGCATACCGGCGCCTCAAAATCCAATGAAAAAAAGAGGGGAAAGTGATCGGAAAGAAGCGTAATTCGCGCTTTAGACGGCGTGTTTTTTAATCCACAGCGCGAGACATACATTTCCGCAGCATGCGCCCTGAGGTTGGTTGTTAAAGAGGCCGCGGTATACAAAAAATGGGATAATTCGTCAAAGAGCAATCCGCAGGGAAGGTCGTCGTACCAGCCCGGCAAGTGGCGGTTAGGGTTATTCAATAATGATATGGACAATCCTGTTATTTCGCCAAGCTTCCCTTTCGCTATCCACTGTCTTAATTTTTTCTGCGCACGCGTATACAGGTTATTGTGTACAACGCAAAGTTGCAGATTGCGTGCTTTCGCCAAATCTAATAACGCTTGTCCATGCTCTCTTTTGGTAGAAAAAGGTTTTTCCGTCAGCACGTGTTTGCCGGCCAATAAACTTTGCCGTATCCATTCATAGTGGGTCACGGGCGGAGTGGTAACGACCACCGCGTCGGCATCGGCAAACCAGCCGATGCCTTCGATGTTATTTATGGCAGCATAGTGCGGCATTTTCCATTTGCGAGCAGTATTTTTGGCTTTTTCTTCGTAAGCGTCAATAATTCCCCACAATGTTACATTTTTCAAGGCCGCAAAAGCCGGAATATGCCTGTTCGCACATACCCATCCGGCGCCGATAAACACTACTTTAATCGGCTTCATTGTTCTTCAATGCTACATTTTTCAAGTACCCATGTGCTATCATCCACTGTAATTCATCTCTTATCGCTTCCTTCAGTGGACGGGGATTATATCCCAATTGTTGTTTTGCTTTCGCATTATCATAATGCAAATCAAGCCGCGCGCGCCTTACGGTAGATAGACGAATGTAGGGCTCTATTCCTGTCAGCTTCCAGAGCAGTTTAAAACCCCAAGCCATCGGATAAACCATCCATAGCGGCAATACGAAACGAGGCGGTTTTTTGCCGGTCATCTCACAAATCATTTTAAAATATTCAGACATGCGTATATTGTCGTTCCCGCAAAGTAAATAGCGCTCTCCTATATTTCCTTTCTCTAGCACCAATAAATGCCCGTAAGCCACATCTCGTACGTCCACAAAATTATGCCGCATGTCGAAGTATGCCGGAATTTTACCGTTAATTAAATCCATAATCAATATACCGGTATAAGTGGGCTTCACATCGCCGGGGCCAACAGCAGCAGCCGGCTCTGCTATGGCCACCGGCACTCCTTCGTTCTTGAACAGTTCCAATGCAGCCTTTTCTCCTAAATATTTCGATCGTTCGTAGTCTGTGGAAGCGTTCCAGAGATTAAATGCTGTGTCTTCATTATTCATCTTTCCTTTTCCCGCACAACCCAAGGCTGCAGCACTTCCCGTGTACACAATTTTTTTAACGCCCTGCTTTTGGGCTGTCCGAAGCACCAATTTTACCCCTTCTACGTTGCTTTCCAAAATATCTTTCCGGCGTTTGCTGAAAGGCGTATTCACCGCTGCACAATGGATTAAATAATCAACACCCGTCAAAAAAGGAATCAATGCTTCCTCATTACGAATATCTCCTTTAAATATTTCTACATTTTTTTCTGCCCAGTCGGGTCTGTTTATATCATTGCGCAATAATATCCGCACTTTATATCCTTTCTTCAATGCGTGATCCACTGCATGAGATCCAATGTAGCCCGATGCTCCTGTTATTGCTATTTTCATAATTCTTTATTATCGCCAATTTCGATTTTATTTTTTGCAAAAACTACAATGGTGAAACAAAACCATTTTAGAAACGGAAATACAGTTAAGATAATAGTATCTATAAACTGCAACGGCCTACAGATATAACTCCATTTTTTTTCATCAACCATTTTTCTCCAATACCGGACCTTGTTAGGATTCGTGGTTAGCGCCATCAATATAAAAATAAAGAGAGAGAAAAACCAAAAATATTTTGTTCTAACATCAGTAAAGTGTTTTTTTATCGTTTTAATATCTTTTCTCGTTAATGGATGCTCATCTTCTGTTCTGACTTTTGTCGCAATTTTCCTGTATATGTTAATAATAGGATTATATGCTATAGGCTCACAACAAATAAAGGTGGCATCCGGTTTCATGACTTCTTTAAGACGACACAACGTTTGCTCAATATTTACGTGATGCATCAAAAATCCGGCATACACGATATCGAATTGTTCCCCATTGGTGAAATTCAAGTTTTCTGCCGTCGATTTATGCGGTGTAACAGTTACATTATATCTTTGTGCAACCTTTTGCGTTATATCCAACATACCTGCTGAAATATCCGATGCCACCACGTTAGCCCCTTGCATTGCAAAATAGACACT
>JAITSM010000078.1 GCA_031287815.1 Prevotellaceae bacterium | reverse complement strand
ACTTCGACCGGGATGTAAAGCGCGTGAACAGCGTGCTGGGCATCGAACAGGAATATTTTGCGGTAGATGAAGCGCTGGTGCGCGCCCGTCCCGACCTGCAACTGACCGGACGGACATTGCTGGGGCATATTGCCGCCAAAGACCAGCAGCTCGAAGACCATTATTTCGGCGCTATCCCGCCGCGGATTATGAGCTTTATGAAAGAATTCGAAACCGAAGCCTACAAGCTCGGCATCCTCTTGCGCACGCGCCACAACGAGGTGGCGCCAAACCAGTATGAATGCGCGCCGCTGTACGAAGAAGCCAACCTCGCCATTGACCACAACCTGCTCCTGATGACTTTGATGCAGCGCGTAGCGGCAAGGCATAATTTAAAAGTATTATTGCACGAAAAACCGTTTTCCGGCGTCAACGGCTCGGGCAAGCACTGCAACTGGTCGATGATTACCGACACGGGCGTGAATCTGCTGTCGCCAGGCAAGACGCCGCGCAGTAACCTGCAATTCCTGACTTTCTTCGTGTCTACTATCCGCGCGGTGTTTGAGCACCACCATTTGCTGATGAGCAGCGTGATGTCGCTCAACAACTCGTTGCGGCTGGGAGCCAGCGAAGCGCCGCCGGCCATTATGTCCATATTCACCGGCAGCACGCTGGCGGAAACGCTTAAATCCATTGCCGAGCGCGTAAGCGACAAAAAAATGACGCCCACCGAAAAAACGGAACTGAAACTGGATATCGTCGGGAAAATCCCGGAAATCCTGCCCGACAATACCGACCGCAACCGTACGTCGCCGTTTGCATTCACCGGCAACCGCTTTGAGTTCCGCGCCGTCGGCTCGTCGTCGAACTGTGCGCTGCCCATGATGGTGCTCAACACCGCCGTAGCGCAACAACTGGTGCGCTTCAAAGCCGAAACCGACGCGTTGATAGCAAAAGAGGTCAAAAAAGATGAGGCTATTTTCCAGGTATTGCGAAAATTTATCGAAGAATCTCAAATCATCCTCTTTGAAGGCAACGGCTACAGTGAAGAATGGAAAATCGAAGCCGCCAAGCGCGGATTGCGCCATGTGGAAAGCACCCCGTCCGCATTCAAGGCTTTCCTGGAAAAAGATTCGACCAACCTTTTCACCTCTATCGGCGTGATGACCGAAAACGAATTGCTCGCACGGTACGAAATTTTCAATGAAATATATGTAAAGAAAATCCAGATTGAAGCCCGCATGGTGGGTGATTTGGCCATCAATCACGTGGTGCCGACGGCTATCCGCTACCAAAGCAATTTGATTAAAAATGTAACCGGGCTGAAGGAAATCCTGAGCAAGGAAGAGTTCGCCGAACTGGCTACGCCGCAATTGCAATCCATCAAGAAAATCGGCGGGTACATTAAAAATATCCGGCAGCTGGTGCACAATCTGGTGGAAGAGCGGAAAAAAGCCAATGGCATCGAAGAATTTCCCGAACGCGCCAAAGCCTATACCGAAAAGGTATTGCCCTACATGAAAGAAATCCGCCTCCATGCCGATAAGCTCGAACAAATTATCGATGATGAAATGTGGCCGCTGCCAAAATACCGTGAAATGCTGTTCGTACGGTAGACCCGGTAGAAGTTAAGAGTTAAGAACTAAGAACTAAGAGTTGGCTGGCGCCAGCACTCTTAACTCTTAGTTTTTAACTCTTAACTTTTTTTAGCCCGCGTGCCGCTATAGAGCATGGCAATGCCGCAGGAAAGGCTTTGGCAGTGCGCGTCTTTAAAACCCGCCTGCTGCAACAGTTGCAGAAATTCGTTGCGTTGCGGGAAACGGTTCACGGACGCCGGCAAATAACGGTACGCCGTGCGGTGTCCGGAAAACAAACGCCCTATCAGCGGCAGGGCGAAATGAAAATAAAACCGGAACAGTGGTTTTACCGGAAAGCGGGCAGGCGAAGCAAATTCCAGAATGGCAGCGAAGCCGCCGGGTTTCAGCACGCGGTACATCTCTTGCAGCCCTTTGTCCAGGTTTTCAAAATTGCGCACGCCAAACGCTACGGTTACCGCATCAAACGCGCCCGCAGGAAAAGGCAACGCTTCCGCAGAAGCCGGAAGCCAGTTAATGGGTAAGCACCTCCCCCCATCCCCCTCCAAAGGAGGGGGAGCTGTCTCCCCTCTCCTTTGGAGAGGGGTTGGGGGAGAGGTCTCCCTCCCCGAAGGGGAGGGCTGGGGAGGGGTGGTTTTCCGCCTGGCTATTTCCAGCATTCCCTCCGAAATATCTACGGCCGTAATAGCGGCGCGGGTTTGGCGGAGTAACATTATTGCCAAATCGCCGGTGCCGGTAGCCACGTCCAAAATAGTTGCGGGTTGCCGTTGCGCCACTTTGCGCACTAATTTTTTCCGCCACCGCTTATCCATATTCAACGAAAGAAAGTGATTGAGGAAATCGTAATGCGGCGCAATGTGGTCGAACATGGCCGCTATGCGGGCAGGGCTTTTATCAAGAGGTTGCGGCATGAGAGGTGAGGGGTGAGTGAACAACACGGATAACTGCCTGCTGATAAACGGAATTTCTGGCGCCGGAAACGGAATTTCCGGCACCGGAAACGGAATTTCTGGCGCCGGAAACAGAATTTCTGGCGCCGGAAACAGAATTTCTGGCGCCGGAAACGGAATTTCTGGCGCCGGAAACGGAATTTCTGGCGCCGGAAACGGAATTTCTGGCGCCGGAAACGGAATTTCTGGCGCCAGCCAATTCATAATTCATACCTCATACTTTATTTATGACTTTTTCCAGCGCATGATTGTAAACTTCTTTCCAGTCATTCACGAATCCGAAGGAGGCGTCGTCGATGCGCAATTCGTTTTTGGTAACGTGCCCCAGGGTTGTAACAGGCGTTTTTTGCCGGTACATGTAATCAACAAACAGGGCTTCCATTTTCGGCGTTACCGAAACCACGACGCGGCTTTGCGACTCGCCGAACAAAAAGGCGTCTTCGCGGATTTCCGAGTCGGTAGTAACGTCAAAGCCCAAGCTGTGGGGCATGGCCGATTCCAGGAGGGTAATAAACAATCCGCCGTCGGACACATCGTGCGCGCTGGCTATCAACCCCCGGCGGATAGCGCCGAGCAGGGTTTGCTGTATCAGGAGTTCTTCGTCCGCATCAAAGTAGGGCGCGGGCGATTCCTTGATGCCGTGGTAGCTGTACAGGTATTCCGACGAGGAAATATCCTCGCGCGACCGGCCGATAAGGTAAATCATATCGCCCTTGTTGCGGAACGCAAGCGTTGTCTGGTGCGCCTTGTCGGTTAATATCCCCAGCATGCCGATTACCGGCGTGGGGAATACGGCTTCGGTCTTGCCCTTTATTTCATACTGGTTATAAAAACTCACGTTTCCGCCGGTCACCGGCGTTCCCAGCTTTTCGCACATGCGCCCCATGCCTTTGACGGCATGCACAAACTGCCAATATACTTCGGGGTTGTAAGGGTTGCCGAAGTTCAGGCAATTGGTGATAGCGCAAGGCTCTGCGCCGGAACAAACCACATTCCGCGCAGCTTCGGCCACGGCAATCATCGTGCCGGTTTCGGGGTCGGCTTTCACATAGCGGCTGTTGCAATCGGTGGTCAGCGCCAAAGCGCGGTTGGCGCCCTTGATGTTCACAACCGCCGCATCCGACGGGCAGTTGGCGCTCATGTTTACGGTACGCACCATAGAGTCGTATTGCTCATACACCCAGCGTTTGCTTGCTATATTCGGATGGCTTGCCAGCGCCAGCGCCACTTTTTTCAGGTCGTCCGGCGACGGCACGGAATCAATAGTGAATTTTTTCCATTTTTTGAAATACGCCGGCTCTTTGTATTCGCGTTCATACACCGGCGCTCCGCCGCCCAATACCAATGAGGCTGCCGGCACATCGGCGGCCAGTTTTCCGTGATAATAAAACAGCAGTTTATCTTCGGGGATGACCTCGCCGATAATCCGGCAAGCCAAATCCCATTTTTTAAATATCGCCTCCACCGTTTTCTCTTTTCCTTTCTGCACGACTACCAGCATACGTTCCTGCGATTCGGACAGCAGGATTTCCCATGCCTCCATGTTGGCTTGCCGCATGGGCGCTTTGTCTAAATCGATGCGCATGCCGCAGCCGCCGCGTTCGCTCATTTCGGAAGTCGAGCAGATGATGCCGGCGGCGCCCATGTCCTGCATCCCCACTACCGCGCCGCTTTGAATGAGTTCCAGCGACGCTTCGAGCAGCAGTTTTTCCATGAACGGGTCGCCCACCTGAATGGAGGGAATATCGTTCGCCGAATCTTCCGTGATGTTGGCCGACGCAAACGTAGCGCCATGAATACCGTCTTTGCCTGTGGCGGCGCCCACAATATACACCGGGTTGCCGGCGCCTTTGGCAGTGGCCGAAATAGTCTCGCCCTTGCGCACCAAGCCTACGGACATGGCGTTGACCAGCGGGTTGACTCCGTAGCAATCATCGAAGGCCACCTCGCCGCCCACAACAGGCACGCCAAAGCAATTGCCATAGTGGCTAATTCCCTTGACCACGCCGTTGAGCAACCATTGGGTATGTTCGTCGTGCGGATTGCCGAAACGCAATGAATTAAGCTGCGCCACCGGGCGGGCGCCCATAGTGAAAATATCGCGGTTGATGCCGCCCACGCCGGTAGCCGCTCCCTGCACCGGCTCTACGGCGCTCGGGTGATTGTGCGATTCGATTTTAAATGCGCAAGCCCAGCCTTCGCCCACATCCACCAGCCCGGCATTTTCTTCGCCGGCTTCCGCCAGAATGTGCTTGCCTTTCTTGGGCAGTGTTTTCAACCATTTGATAGAATTTTTATACGACGCATGTTCGCTCCACATGGCCGCATAAATACTGAGTTCCGTATAATTCGGCGTACGCCCGAGCAGTTCTTTTATCCTGTCTAATTCTTCGGGCAGCAGCCCGATGTCCTTTGCCGCCGCGTAAAGTTCCGTATCTTCCATTTGTTTTTCTTCCATTTTGACTCCTGATTACCTTACTATCGTTTGTCCCCTGTCGGGTCCCACAGAGATAATCCGCACCGGCACGCCGGTTTCCCTTTCGATAAAGCGGACATAATTCATCAGCTCAAAGGGCAGCTCTTCTTCTTTGCGCATGGCGGCTATCGGGCGTTTCCAACCTTTAAATTCTTTGTAAACCGGCGTTATCGGCTCATTTGTTTCAAAAGGCAACTGCTGCGTTTCTTGCCCGTTTATCTTATACGCCACCGCCACTTTAATCGTATCGAATGCATCCAGCACATCGGCTTTGGTGATGAACAACTGCGACACGCCGCTAATCATCACGGCGTATTTGAGCGCCACAAGGTCGAGCCAGCCGGTGCGGCGCGGACGGCCGGTGGTGGCGCCGAATTCACGGCCTACCTGACGAAGAAGTTCCCCCGTGTCATCATTTAATTCGGTGGGAAAAGGGCCGCTGCCCACGCGGGTGCAGTAAGCCTTGAAGATACCGAACACCTCGCCGATTTTTCCCGGCGCAATGCCCAGCCCGGTGCACACGCCGGCGCACACGGTGTTCGACGAAGTAACAAAAGGATACGAACCGAAATCCACATCCAGCAGCGAGCCCTGCGCGCCTTCCGCCAAAATCTTCTGCGAACCGGCGAGGGCTTCGTTGATAACATATTCGCTTTCGACCAGCGTAAACTTCTTTACCTCTTCGATGCTTTGCAGCCATTGCTGTTCGTAGGCCGCCACATTATATTCATAGTCGAACTGCTTGAGAAATTCAAGGTGTTTTTGTTTCAATGCCTCGTAACGCTCCATAAAGGCGGGCGACAGAATATCGCCTACGCGCAGGCCGTTGCGCCCGGTTTTGTCCATATAAGCCGGCCCGATGCCTTTCAGCGTCGAGCCGATTTTCGTTTTACCTTTTGCCGCTTCCGAAGCCGCGTCGATAATACGATGCGTGGGGAGAATAAGATGCGCGCGCTTGGCAATCATCAGCCGTTCATAGACCGGCACGCCCAGCTTGTCCAGCTGCGACGCCTCCTCCATAAATATCACCGGATCGATAACCACGCCGCTGCCGATAATATTAGTAACGTTTTCGTGAAAAATGCCCGACGGGATAGTATGCAACACAAATTTTTTATCATCAAATTCGAGCGAATGCCCGGCATTCGGCCCGCCCTGAAAACGCGCAATGATGGAATAAGCAGGCGTCAGCACGTCCACTATTTTCCCCTTTCCTTCATCGCCCCATTGCAGGCCAAGTACTACATTTACTTTCATAAAATATATTTTTGTTACCTGCAAATGTACGCATTTTTTTCTTAACGGAGAAGGGGTGAGGGGTGAAGAGTGAGGGGTGAAGAGTGAAGAATGGAGAATGCCCCGTTAGGGACGAAATGTTGGTAGGAAAAACGCATCCCCCAGCCATCGTCGTCCCGGCAGGGACGAAATGTGAAAAAGCGTCGCCCATTCGCACATTCCGTCCCTAACGGGACGGCAGGGCGGGGTGGTATAATTATTTTCTACCAACATATTGTCCCTACGGGACAGCGTCAGCCACGTCAGACCTCAGACATAAAAAATCCGCCGGCATGTTTCCATACCGGCGTTTTTCATTACTTCGCCTCTCTGCCTCCCCCTCCTTCGGAGGGGGCTGGGGGGAGGTTTCCCCTTCGGGGAGGGCTGGGGAGGGGTGTTACGGTATCACCACATTCATTATATCGCTCCAAGGCCCTTTTTCGCCGCGCGTGTTTTCCCAGCGGAGGGCGAAGTAGAGCTTCTGGCCGCGCTGGTCGCGTTCGAAGGCGAGGGTGAAGGGCGAGTTG
>JAITSM010000041.1 GCA_031287815.1 Prevotellaceae bacterium | reverse complement strand
ATTCGCAATGGGGACGTACACATTTGAACCGGGGACGTACACATTCGACCCGGTATAGTCAACAATTAGTTTATAAATCAAAAACATGCAACTATGAGCCATAGAATTGATTGGTTGCCTCGCAACCATGAAGGCCTGTACAAACAGGTGGTGGGAAAGAAATGAGGTAATGAGGTTTTTTTACATTGATGCCCCATAGCTACTGAGGTTGTTTTTTGGGGAAAATTAGGTTTTAGCCGTAGACACGCAGGGACGCACGGCCGTGCGTCCCTACATCCGGCGCCAGCCAACCTTAAACTTTAAACCTTAAACTGAATTTGTTTTTTTATTTAAAAGAAAATGGGGAGCTATCCGGGTATAGCCCCCCATTTTATCAAGAACCAATGTATGAATCAAATTTGTCCCGGACTTTACATTTGCGAAATTGTTCGTTAGTAGCGGTACAAACGGACTTTGTAAATCGCCGCATTGGCGCCTATGCTCAGTGACTGCCCCTGCCCGTTCTCGTCGCCGTTCAGCCGGCGCTGCCAAACCCACTTGCCGTTCACCAGCACTTCTTCGTCGATACTGGCAATCCCTACCGTCAGCGGGCTTTCTATGGCGGATGAAAACGACAGGCTGGCGGCGCCGCTGCCGGTTATCAGAAACTCGTCCTCGCCTGTCTGAATAAACATAATGCCGATACGGGGATTTGCCGCCTGATTGCCCTGGCCGCCGCCGCCAAAGCCTGTCCAATTGACGTTGATGCTGTATCCGCCGAACGATATCTTGCCGGAACGCTGTTCCATTCCTTCCAGCACGATGCCGGCCAACTGCCCGGTACCCTGCTTTTCCACTATCAAGGGGGCAAGATGGCCGAGCACGGCGTATGTAGCAGCGAGCGGCGACAGGCCAGGCGCCGCCGTAGCCGCCGGCGTGCGGTCAATCCCGAAAGGCGAAAAACCGATAGCATCCAACTGCCCGAAGGCGTAGAACGCATTCGCGCCTCCTTCCGCGCCACCGTAGGTTTCCGGAATGAAAACGGGGTTTCCTTCGCGCTGATACCTTCCCGCCCAGTAGGCGAAATTGCTGAAATAAATATCGGGCGCAATGAAGTCGAGATGCGGCGCGCCTGCGCGGTATATATCCATCGAATGCGGCAGCGGGCCGCCGCTGTTGTATTGACCGGGCACATAATTCGGACGTATCAACGCCGCATTGGTGAACATCGGAAGATTATACCCGGCTTTCCCTTCCGCTACAATGACTTCAAGGTACGTAGCATAATACCATGCCATGAAGAAGTCGTCGGTGATTGGCGCTGCGCCGAAAACTTCCTGCCACGCGCCGCCCGCTTTCTTGCCTGCACTAACCCATGCCTTATACAATTCCGGTTCGAGCTCGTCGCTGTGCTTTTGGAGATAGTCCATCAACTGTGCGGGCACGGGCGAAGTAAAGGCAATATTCGCTTCGGGCGAAAAGTCGCGGGATTCCGGCAGCACCCCGATTTCGTTTTCCACCTGTATCATCAGCACCGTATGATCCGGGTCTACCGCCTTGATGTGCTTCATCAGCGCGACGAACGCTTTCGCGTCGGCGTCGCGGTTCGACGCACTTAGTGGCGTGAGCCGTTCCGTCGGGCGACCGTTTTTCATCAGCACTCTGGGGAAGCGTTTGGTGTCGCGCTTCACCCATTCGGGGACATAGCTCGAAAAAGTGTTTTTCCAGCTGCCGAACCAGAGGAATACCAATTTCAGCTTGTTCTTGCGGGCGGCGGAGATAAGCCCGTCGACAAGGTTAAAATCAAACTTGCCTTCCTGCGGCTCGATAAGTTCCCACGAAACCGGCGTTAGCACCGTATTCAAGTTCTGCGCGGCCAACTGCGGCCAGACAGGTTCCATGTATGCAAGGCTTGATGCGCTTGAGTTCAACAATTCCCCGCCGAGCATAAGGAAAGGTTTGCCGTCCACAATGAGTTGCGTGGCGCTTCCTTTCTTTTGCAAATAGGGCGCTTTGCTTGCCGGAGACTGGGCAAAGCCCGGTAATAGTCCGGCAAGATAGAAACATAATATGTACTTTAATGATTTCATAATATTTATTGTTTTATTTATTATTTTTTATATATTTTCATTTTTTATGGATCATCTGTTTCTCACCAATTAAACCAATGGGCATAATCCAACTGGTCGTAGGGATTCGTTGTTACGACGGTATTGGCAGTGGAGTTACCCAGCAGAAACTTTTCCACGAATGCTTCTATTTCCGAAACCTGATTTTCCGGAATGGAACAATGCCTGTGTCCTGCTACAATGGAAAAACCGAAACGGTCTTCAATTCCTAATGTTTTATAGATTTTTTGCGTAGCCCTGCTTGCTACATAACCGGACGCGTCAGCCAGCCATTCGTAATCCGGATTTCCGGTTACCAACAGTGCGCGTGGAGCTACCATAGCCATCAACTCATGGTGGTCGACAGGCAATTTGGGCACATTACTTCCAGAGAATTGCCGCATATCCTCGATAAACCACTTATAGCTGGTAGCGCCCAAAGTTTCGACGTGACCTAAGGTTTCGGAAACACGCCATGCGGTGTAACCGCCGCCGCCTGATTCCTGTGCGATAGTCAATGCGATGCGTTCGTCCAACGCTCCGGCAAAAAGAGCCATTTTCCCTGCAAAAGAACATCCGGTTACCGCCAAGTGTTTTGTGTCTATCTTGTTCGACAGCGCTATTTCAATTCCATCAATCAGGCGGCTGATACCCCACGACCATGCACTGTAAGCCCCCATATAAACCAGTTCGGGGTACAGTTTATTGATGGGTTCACTTCCGCGATTTTGTTCATGAGCCATTACTTGCATGAAATTGAACGAAATTTGAGCAATGTTCCGGCTCGAAAAAATACTTGCAGGAATGCTACCCGATCCGAAGCCTATTCCTATCACTGCCGGGAATGGGCCATTTCCTTTGGGCAGAATGATTTTGGAGGTTAATGTAAGGGTTTCCCCATTTACTGTTATGTTCACTGTCAGCGTGTCATTGGCGAATGTAGCCGTAATATTTGCCGGGCGGTCGGGTTTTTCACCGATTTCATATTTTTCAAACAAAGCTTTCAATTCGGCGCGGTGGCGTTCCCAATTGGCGAAAGATTCGTCGCGACCATTTCTGCCTTTCCACGCAAAAGGATCTGGCAATTGTTCGATAATTGGAAGATCGGCAAAAGCGGGCATCGTCGGCTTCGGAAAGTGCGCTCCGGTATTTTCCACATCATAAACGAGCGGAATGTCCTGTGCGTTCAATGCCGTTCCCCACAGGAAAAAAGCCGTAGATATACAAATGATTTTTCTGAGAGATAAGAAATTTTCCATGTAAATAAAAATAATTTTTTTGTTAGAAGGGTTGTAAAGGTAATCTAAAAAATTGGAAATAAAAATTTAATTGTTAGCATGCAGTTTCTCCGCCTTGCATTTCCCAACGGATTTTTCTTTCCGTTGGGAAACGTCGGCGTCGGATTTGGAAAACAATTTTATTTGTATCCCGGATTTTGGTCTATTTTCCCCAAAGCGTTGCGTTCGATTTCACTGAACGGTATGGGATAGAGGTTTTGATGGTCGCCTACATAACCGCCAATTTTTGGATTGCAGGTGCGGGTTCGTTCTACAAATTTACCCATACGCATAAGCGTTGCCGTGCGAAAATCCTCGAAATAGAGTTCACGCATTTGTTCGTCCATCAGATAATCCAAATCAATGTCGGCAAGGGTAGCAAGCGTGGCATTGGCGCGGTCGCGCAGCGCATTTATATCGTCGAGCGCTTTGTCAGGCTGATTGTTTTTAATATAGGCTTCGGCACGCAGCAGGTAAGTTCCCGCAAGGCGGAACAGGTATTCATCTTTCAACGAGCAGTTGGCGCTGAGCGAGCCATAAGCGTAAGCAATTAACTTTTCGCCTAAAGCATTGGTGCTAATAGAGCCGTCGGCGGCTTTCACATAGCAGTCGTCGGGTAAATCGTAAGTGCGCGAAAATTTCATTATGAAAGGATAAAATTCGCGAAGTTTATACCTGTCCTGTAACCAGCCGTCGGCAATAACCCACTGTCCATATCCTGCTGCAGCGGGATTGCTTATTTTCATATCCCGTATTATCATATACGGAGAATTGCGGTAGTCGTTGGTGCCGTCGGCGCCCCAAATATCGTACAGGAAATAATCGGAAGGATGCATCACGCCGATACCTCGCCCGCCGTGATTTTCGGGAAGTCCGATAAATGCCTTAACGTTTCCTGTTCCCGCTGCGGCTGCAACTTGAAGTCCGTCGGAATACGGCAGCACATTGCGCGGCATATTCGACGAAATACCTGAGCCGGAATTTTTATAATCGTACTGTATAACGAGGATAGATTCGCGGTTTCCGCTCGAGCGGTTTTGATTGCCGTTTTGAAACAAATCCCAGTAAGGGTCGCCGGGTTTGCCGGCGGAAGTGCCAAAGCGCGAAGTCATCAGCGACATGCTCGGATGGTTGATGACGGCGCTTGCCGTAGAGATCGCATCGTCATACCTGCCGCAGGAAATGTACACTTCCGTCAAAAGATGCTGCGCCGCCTGTTTGCTTATTTTCCCATCATCCACAGCAGTAATGTCGGCAAGCAATGTAACGGCTCTTTCGAGGTCGGTACGCGCCTGATCGTAAACGCCGGCACGCGGAGTGGTTACATAGTCGGTGCGCGGCGCGGTGGTTTCTTCGGTAGGAGTGGGCACTCCGCCGTAAAGATTGGCGAGGAAATTAAACCAGTAAGCGCGGAAAAACAATGCCTCGCCTTCTATGGCGGCTTTATCGGCGTCGGATAAAGCGCTCGCCCTGACCCTGTCGATAATGGTATTGGCATTGCCTATCGACAAATACGCGATATCCCAGTACGAACTTACTACATAATTTGTAGGAACGAGCCAGATAAGCGCGTTGTTAAATTTCGTGGGCGTAGGTTCCATATCCGTACCGCCGTGAGCCTGATCAGCATAATAAAGTATTGCCGTCTGGTCGCCAAGATTCCAGTAAGTAGAGCGCAACCTGTTATAAAGATAGTTCAACGCCTGACGGAACTGCGACACCGTAGTGTAAGAGTTTACTGTGGTATAGAATGACAGCGGTTCTTCTTCCAGCCATGCATTTTCATTGCACGAGAATGAACCGAGCATCATTAAAGATGCTATTAAAATATATTTTATCTTTTTCATGATAGTATAATTTTTTTGGTTTAGTTAAAATCCAAGGTTTAGCCCTACCGTAAAACTTTTCATCATGGGGTAGCCGCCGTAGCCATAGATGTCGGTCAGGCCCCATGTGATGCCATGCCCCATTGCAGGTTCGGGATCCCAGCCATCCCAGTCGGTCAGGGTAAGCAGGTTGGTTCCCGAAATATACACTTTTGCATTGGCTACTTTAAGTTTGCTCAACAGTTTTTTTGGCAGGTTGTACGCCAGCGAAACTTCCTGCAAGCGAACAAAACTGCGGGAAACATAAGGCGAGAACCCCACGCCTACCACCGTATTGTACTGCCCGAGCTGACGGTAACGCGCATCGGGATTTTCGGGCGTCCAGTAGTCGAAATCCATCCAATTCCAGTTTTGCAGGTTATCGCGGACAGGTATTGTGCTTGCGGGCTGCCCAAGATAATGATCTTTCCCGCCCTGCACGGAATTGATCATCATTTTCAGTTCAAGGTTCTGATATTTTACCGTATTTTGAATACTGAAACTGTAAAGCGGGTCTGCGTATCCGACAATTTTGCGGTCGTTGTCGGCGCTGATATTACCGCTGTTGTCAATATCTTCTACTTTGTAAACGCCATAAGTGAAGCCCGCCGGAATAGTTCCCGCGTTATAGTCGGCTACCTGCCACATACCAATAATGTTGTAATTGTAAAGCGTGCCGAGCGGCTCCCCGATAAAAATATCGCTCGAAATGATATCGTCTTCTTTTCCATCGCCGTCGGCGTCCTGTCCGATAATGGTAAGCACTTTATTGTTGTTCAGCGCAAAAGTTCCTGTAACAAACCATTGCCAGTCTTTCGTTTGAACAGGTACACCGGTGATGCTGAACTCGTGCCCGAAGTTACGCAATTTGCCAATGTTCGTGGGAATCGCATTATTGGAAGCGCCGTTAATAATCGGCACATAAATATTGTAGAGCAAATCTTTTGTTTTCGAATAATAGTACTCATAATTACCGAAAATCCTGCCTTTGAATACCGAAAAGTCGATGCCGATGTTTAAAGAAGTGGTCGTTTCCCATTTCAGGTTATTGTTTGCCATAGTGGAAACGTATTGCATCAATTGCCCTGTTCCGCCGTCGCCATAGAGGTAACCGCCGGGTTGTCCGGAGATAGAGGTAGCCATTTGCGCCATCGACGAATAGCGTCCTGCCGTGCGGTTGCCGCCTGAGCCATAAGAAACGCGCAGTTTGAGGTTATCAATCCATTTTACATTATCTTTAACAAAACTTTCTTCGCTCGCACGCCAAGCCAGCGCCACAGAGGGGAAAACGGCAAATTTGTTGTTCGTAGTAAATCCCGAAAAACCGTCGCGGCGAATGGTGCCTGTAAAAATATACCGGTCGTTGAACGAATACACGAGGCGAGCCATCGTGTAGAGCGATGTCTCTTTCCACGCATCCGATGATACTGTATTCAAATCCGCCTGCCCTGCTTGCATTTCATTATAACCAAGCGTCATGTCCGTAAAATAGGACGATCCGGCGTTGGTACTTTCATACGTGCGCTTTTCGATACCGTAAACCAACGTTGCATTGACCGAATGTTTGCCGAAATCGCGCTTGTAGGTAAGAATATTGTCGAACGTGGTGCTATAGCCGTTGCTGTTGTTTTTGCTTGCCGCGCCGTTATCGTTGTTTGAATACGGATTGAATGAATAGGCATGATACGCAGTATGGTAGTACGAATAATTTGCGCGGTAACTCAATCCCTTAATAAAAGGTATGGAAATATCGGCATAAAAAGTGCCGGACAGGGAATTTCTTATGTCTTCGTTTGGATTATCTCTCGACAGCATCGGATTCAGGTTACCGAGATAGTAGAGTTCTTTCAGCGAACCGTCAGCGTTGTAAGGCGAAACAAGGGCAGGTACCTGCCCCAAACCGCTAAAACCGATATTTGAGCCCGAAAAATCGCTGATATTGTAGTACGATTGCGTGCCGACTTTCAGCCAGTCGGTAACTTTCAAATCAAGGTTCACGCGAAAACTGTACCGTTTATAATTGTCGTTTGCCACAAGATTTTTCTGATCGGTAAGCCCTAACGAAACGAAATACGATGCTAAATCGTTTTTCCCATTAACGCTTATGCTATGATTTTGCACATAGGGCAAGGGATTCGAGAGCAAATCCCACCAGTCGGTGGTATTTTTTATGTTCCCCCCATTATAATTGTCGATAGCCGACTGGTCGCGAAATTTCTGCGTTACATCGAAGGCCGGATTATACTGCATCAAATCGGCGCCTGTGCGGCTTTCTTCGAGAAAACAATCTTTAAGAAACTGGACGTAGCCTTCTGCATCGAGCGGGCGCAGTTTGCTGTTCGTCAAACTTTGGAATGAGAATTGCCCGCTGTAATGAATAACCGGTTTCGAGTTTTGGGTGGTGCTTTTTGTGGTAATAAGAAGCACGCCGTTTGCGCCCTGCGAGCCGTAAATAGCCGCGCTGCTGGCGTCTTTAAGTATATCTATCGAGCCGATGTCGGCAGGATTGATGTCGGTAAACGCGCCACGATAAATAATGCCGTCAAGTACAATCAGCGGGCTTTGTTCACCCGAAATGGAATTGCGCCCCCGAATTGAAATGGTGGGGTCGCCGCCCGCAGTAACCGCCACGCCGATATTCAATCCGGGAACGATGCCTTTAAGCATTTGCATCATGTTTACATTAGATGCATTTTCCATTACTTGCAGGTCGGCTCGTGCCACTGCGCCGGTTATATCCGATTTTTTGGCGGTGCCGTAGCCAATGACCACCACTTCGTCTAAGCGGCTCACCTCTTCTTCCATCGTTACATCAATCCGGCTGCGGGTGCCTACCGGCTGGGTGATGGCGCTGTAACCAATGTACGAGAAAGTGAGCACGGCCTCTTCCCCTGTTACCGTAATGGTGTAGTTTCCATCCGCATCCGTTGTGGCGGCATTGGTAGTGCCCTGTATGGATACGGTTACGCCAAACAATGGACCGGCATTGTCCGTTACCGTTCCGCGTACCACAATCTTCCCGTCTGTTTGCGCCGGCACACTTGCAGGAATCATGCATAACATGCAGGCCGCCGCTGCCTGTAGCAACCGGTTTTTTAGCCTGTCTTTTTTTGATTTGATTTGCATACGTTTAATTATTAAGTTAGTATTGTTTTGTTTTGTGCGCTGTAAGCGCGGGTTTACTTATTGGCTGTCATTGGAGCCTGCTCCAAGACGTCATGAGGCGGTGCGTGTTTCTTTAGTTTTAATAATGTTTTTTAGTGTTAATAAAAAGTTACAAAAAAGAACGCTTGAAGTATTTCCGTTGTAAAGGAAATACTTCAAGCGTATTTTGTATCGTTATTAGGGAGACTTTATTTACATGGCAGTAGGAAAATTGGAATTTTTTACTTTCCTTTGCGATTTTTACTACGGTTTTACGCGGGTGGGAGGGGTTGCGTGGTAAAGTGTGTGTGTGTGTGTGTGTGTGTGTGTGTGTGTACAACCACGCGGGTTTCAGAGGGTCTTAATGCCTGCTGCGCCAAATCGTTACAATAGCTGCTTTCTTGATGGTAACTGATAAACATGATTGGGTCATAAATTATTTGCGTGCAAAGGTATTGTAATTACCGGTAATACGCGTTACGGTTTTATAACAAAAACTTTGCCGTATGCAACATGGGTTACGAAATCTATAACATAGTATTTACTATATGTAAACTCTACCCGATTTGCCCCCTTTTTTGAGTTAAAAACTGAAAGTTAAAAGTTAAAAGCGCTGGCGCCAGCCAACTTTTAGTTTTTAACTCTTAGTTCTTAACTCCCCGTTCCCCATTCATTAAATTTTTCGTACATTTGTACACAAAAAATTACGGTATGGCAAATAACCAGCGCATCCTTCTAAAATTAAGCGGCGAAAGCCTGATGGGCAATGACAGCTACGGCATCAATACGGAGGTGTTGTTGCGTTACGCTGCCGACATCAAACGCGCTATGGACAACGGCACACAAGTGGGTATTGTCATTGGCGGCGGGAATATCTTTCGCGGCCTGAGCGGCGTAAACAAAGGGTTTGACCGCGTGAAAGGCGACCAGATGGGTATGCTGGCAACGGTGATTAACAGCCTCGCCCTGCAAAATGCGTTGCAGAGCCTTGGCGCCCATGCGGTGGTGCTTACGGCTATCGGCATGGAGCCTATCGGCGAACGCTACGCAAAAGAAAAAGCTATCGGCTATCTGCAATGCGGCACGGCGGTGATTATGGCGGGCGGCACAGGCAATCCGTTTTTTACGACGGACACCGGCGCGGCATTGCGGGCGGTGGAAATAGAAGCCGGATGGCTGCTCAAAGGCACGCGCGTGGACGGCGTATATACCGCCGATCCGGAAAAAGACCCGTCGGCGAAAAAATATACCTCCCTGACCTTCGACGAAGCATACAAAAATAATTTGCGCATTATGGACCTCACGGCATTTACGCTGTGCAGCGAAAACAAACTGCCGGTGGTCGTGTTCAACATGAATGTGGAAGGAAATTTATTGCGCATCGTGAAAGGCGAAAATATCGGAACGAAAATTCAAGTAGGAAGTATGAAGTATGAAGTATGAAGTATGATGTAGGATGTAGGATGTAGGAGCGCTGGCGCCAGCTAATTCATACATCATACTTCATACATCATCATACATCATAATTAAACTATAAACCTTTAAACTAAAAATAAAATGGATATATCTAAAGCAAAAGAAGTGGTAGATGCCGCGAAAGCAAAAATGCAAAAAGCGATAGAGCATCTGGATACGGAACTGGTTACTATCCGTGCAGGGAAAGCCAATCCGGCGATGTTAAACCAAATCATGGTAGATTATTACGGCGCTCCTACGCCGCTGGCGCAAGTGTCGAGCATCACCACGCCCGATGCGCGGACGATGCTTATTCAGCCTTGGGAAAAATCAATGATTGCGCCGATAGAGAAAGCCATTCTTGCCGCAAACATCGGGCTTACGCCGCAAAACAACGGGGAACACGTGCGCCTGAACGTGCCGCCGCTCACGGAAGAACGCCGTAAAGAGCTGGTAAAACAGACGAAAAACGAATGTGAAAATGCGCGTATCAGCATCCGCAATGCGCGGCGCGACGCCGTAGAACTCGTGAAAAAACTGCAAAAAGACGGGCTGCCTGAAGACGTGGCAAAAGACACCGAAGCCGACCTGCAAAAACAAACCGACACTTTTGGTAAAAAAGTAGAAGAACTGTTCGTCAAAAAAGAAAAAGAAATTATGACGGTATGAGAAACGATGGAAAATGGAGAATGGAGAGTGGAGAGTGGAGAATGGGCTGGCGCCTCAGGAGACACTCTCCATTCTCCATTCTCCACTCTCCGCTAATCTTACTGCTCACTGCCTGCTGCCTGCTGTTTACTGTCCCCGCGCGGGCGCAATACTACAGCACCGGCACGGAGCCGCCTTCCGTGCAATGGCGGCAAATCAAGGCCGGCCCGTTTACCGTGATTTATCCGCAAGGCGTGGATTCACTGGCGCAGCGTTATGCATGGCTGTTTGACCAATCGTACCGGCACATTGCCGAGCCGCTCCGCACCGGGCTGTCGCGCCTGCCGGTGGTGTTGCATCCCTACAATCTTAACAGCAACGGCGTGGTGGTGTGGGCGCCGAAACGCATGGAACTCATCACCACTCCCGCTACCTCCGGCTATGCGCAAATGTGGGACAAGCAACTGGTCGCACACGAAACGCGGCATGTGGCGCAAATGAATAAACTGCACAACGGCGTTTTCAAGTACCTTTCCTATTTCATCGGCGAACAGTCGGAAGGGCTGGGCGCAGGGCTTTACCTTGTCGGCTGGTTTCTGGAAGGCGACGCTGTGGTATCGGAAACGGCCGTTTCGCACACCGGGCGGGGGCGGCAACCGGAGTTCCTGATGCCCATCAAAGCCTACCTGTACAACAACACGCGGTTTTCATGGGACACATGGAATCTCGGCTCGTATCGCTACAACGTACCCAATGAATACCAGATGGGCTACCTCCTTACGTCCTATGCCTACCGGCAGGCGGGGAAACATATCTTTGGCGATATGATGGAGTATATTACGCGTTATCCGTTACGGATTCCGCCGCCCATGCGCGGGCTGAGAAAATATGGCGGAATGGACGAACAGGAATTTTTCCGGCAGGCGCTTGCTTACCAAACGGGACAATGGATGCAAGAAGATTCGGCAAGGACAGTTGACCGGAATATTCAACAACTGGCTTTCCCGGAAAAAGAAACTTACCGTTCGTATCGCTCGGTAGCGGCGGCGGATACGCATTCGGTGGTTGCACTGCGAACCGACATGGCAAAACCGCGCCGCTTGGTTTCCATTGACAGTAGCGGGAAGGAAACGTTTTTAAAATACGTGGGGCAAATCAACAGCGCAATAAAAAAGCAGGGCGATAAATTATACTGGACGGCGACTGTTCCGCACGAACGCTGGGAGCAGGTTTCGTTTTCCGTAGTGCAATCGTATAATTTGACGACGAAAAAGGTAACGACATTAACGCACCGCACGCGCTATTTTTCCCCCGCCCCCTCGCCCGACAATGATTGGGTGGCGGTGGCGGAGAACAACGCGCAAGGCGAAAACTTTCTGGTGATTCTTGACCTTTATAATTACCAGCCGCCGCAGCGTTTCGCGCCGCCGCCCGGACATATCTTGAAGGAGCCGGCCTGGTCGGAGGATGCAAAGACGATTTATTGCACGGCGCTGACCGACGAAGGCATCGGCATTTTACAATTTGACGTGGCGCAGAAAAAATGGGAACAGCTGCTGCCCTCCGGAAGGGCTGGCATCAACCGGCCGGCAGCCTGTGGCGATTTTATCCTGTTTGAAAGCGGCTACGACGGCGTGAATAATATATATGCGTTAAACGCCCGCTCGCGTAAAGTTTTCCGGATAACCCATGCGGAGTTCGGCGCATTCGACCCCGCCGTGTCGGCGGACAGTACGGCGTTGCTTTTTTCCAACTACATCCCCGCCGGCTATACGGTTGCTTCGCTGCCGCTGGATGAAACAGCATGGGAGGAAACAACCTTTGCCGCGCCCAAACGCTTTGAACTCGCCGACGGGGTTACGTCGCAAGCCTGCTTCCTTATCGACACGCTGCACATACCGCCGCAGCCGGTGTTCGAAAGTAAACGCTACAGCAAATGGGCGCACCTGTTCCGCTTCCACAGCTGGGCGCCGTTTTACTATGACCCCGACGAATTGCGGTCGGCGGCATTCGACAAGGATATTTTACAATACATCGGCTTGGGCGCTACGGCGCTTTCGCAAAATACGCTCGGCACGCTGGTATCAAAGGTGGGATACAAATACGACAACGGCTTTCATTCGGGGCATCTCCGCCTTACGTATCGCGGCTGGTACCCGGTAGTGGATTTTTCGCTGGACGTGAATGACCGCTACCGGCAACTGTACTGGAAGGACACTGTCCCTATAGGCAATAACTACTATTTAATCCAAACTTTTGTTTCCAACACCGACCAACCTTCTGTAAACGGCTACCTGCGCTTCTATATCCCCTGGAGATTTACCGGCGGGGCATGGCAAACATCCTTGCTTCCGCAAGCCGAATACCATTTTTCCAATGATGCATACCGCGCATTTTCGTTCCGGAATAAAACGGGCTACCAATATTTCCATGTAGCGCGGCTGGGCTTTACGCTGAACCGCCAGTTATCGTTGGCGACGCGCGATATTTTCCCGCGATGGGGCTTTTCGTTGCGCGCATTCCATACGTTTCCCATAGCTTCCGCAAATATTTTTCAGTCCGTAACCTCGCTGCAAGCGTCGTGCTACACGCCGGGCATTTTAGCCAATCACGGATTGCTGCTGACTGCGGGCTATCAATGGCAAAATGAAAGCGCCAATTTCTACCAATATCCCCTTAACGGCATCCTGAAATACCCGCGAGGATACCTTATCTATAATACGCCGCAACGGTTGATGAACGCTACCGTTGACTATACTTTCCCGATTTGGTATCCCGATATTAACCTCCGCTGGCTGCTTTACTTCAAACGTGTACGCATGACGGTTTTTGGAGATTTTGCGCAAGCGCTGGCAAACAGCGGCGATGCGACGCGGAATTACGCTTCTGCCGGCGCCGACTTGCTGGTGGATTTTCATGTGTTCCGCTTCGGGTTTCCTGTCAGCGCGGGCGTCCGGTATGCACAGCCTTTATTGCACAGTACCGTGCCGGCATTTAATTTATTATTAAATATAAGCCTGTAAAATGATGCATCCGTTGAAACGACTGGCCGGCGAAACGGCAATTTACGGTTTGAGCACGATTGTGGCGCGAATCGTAAATTTCTTTTTCGTGCCGTTGTACACGCGCATCCTTTCACAGTCGGATTACGGCATCGCTACGGAGTTTTTGGCCTATATCGCCATTCTGCAAGTGGCGCTCACATTGGGGCTGGAAACAGGCTGCTTCCGGTTTGCCAACAAACACGAACAGCCGGCGCGGGTGTTTTCCAATGCGCTGACGACCATGCTGGCCGTTACGCTCGGTTTTTTTGCGCTGGTTACGCTGTTTTCGCAACCCCTTGCCGGCGCACTGGGCTACGACGCTTATACGCCATGCGTCATTTACGTGGGCGGCATTTTAGCGTCCGACTGTTTCACGGCTATTTTATTTGCGCGGCTGCGTTTTGAACACAGAGCCGTGAAGTTTTCGGTATTTAAAACCATAAAAATTTCCGGCGAAATCGTATTCAATATCCTTTTGTTTTTCGGCGCACCGGCTTACTTTGCCGCGCATCCCGATTCGTTCTGGCTGCATTTTATTTCGGCCACGCCCGACTTCAGTTACCTGCTGTTCGCTATTTTCCTGAGCTGCGTGCTGGCGTTGCTGCTGTTTATTCCCGACATTCTCCGCACGCATTTCGGCATCGACAGAAAGCTGTGGCGCGCCATGATGCGCTACTCGCTGCCGTTGATGATTGCCGGATTGCCGGGCGTGGCCAACGATTTTATCGACCGCTTGCTGTTCCGCTACCTGCTGCCCGCCGGCGTGAACTGGCAGGCGGAACTGGGCGTCTTCCAGGCGGGCGTGAAACTGGCGGTGATTATGACTTTGTTTGTACAGATGTTCCGCTATGCGGCCGAGCCGTTTTTCTTCGCGGGCGTCAAGGACAGGAACTCGCCGAAGCTCTATGCCGCCGTGATGAACCACTTTGTGGCGTTTTGCATGGTTATTTTCCTGTTCGTGGTATTTTACCTTGATATTATCGGGCTGTTGCTGGGCAAGGATTTCCGCGCCGGCGCCGATATTGTGCCGGTAATGCTGGGCGCCTACCTGCTGCTCGGCGTTTCATTCAACCTTTCGATGTGGTACAAACTGTCGGGAAAAACCAATTATGCCATATACATTACCCTGCTGGGGCTGCTGGTAACGCTGGCAGTGAATGGTTGCTTCATGCCGCGCTACGGCTACCACGCCGCCGCATGGGGGCACCTGTTGAGTTACCTGGTCATGGTGATTCTCAGCGCATGGCTCGGCGCTCGTTACTATCCTATTCCCTACAATTGGAAAAAAATAATTGCATACATCGCCGCAGGCGCCGCGCTCTACTTTGCCGCCCGGCTATTGCCTTTCACGCATGGGGCGAAATGGGGAATCAACTCCCTGCTGCTGCTTGCCTACATCGCGTTCTGGTGGATAGTGGAAAAAAAAAGTAGTGAAGTGAAAAAACGATTAAGAAAAGCATACACTTAAACGCTCATTTATCAACATTACTAAAACTGCCCGAACTGATAGAAACCGCCCGCCTGAAAGACACGCATGCCGATAAAAATAGCGATACCAATGTGAAAGAAATTCAACGATTATATAATTCTATAAAATATGAAGAAAAAGTATATCCGGTAAAAATAACAGTAAAAAGCATTAAGAACAATCGCGATAAGGTACTATAAATTTCCAAATCGGCAAAATCCTGCTTCTACAATCCATACAGGTAAAAATAAATAATTTGTTTCCCTAATTCAATAAATCTTTTTACCTTTGCAGCGTTTTCAGGTTCTTTGAAATTTTGATAAAAGCGTTCGTCTTAATCTTGCTTCTTGAAATTTGGACATTTCAGAGTTACGAGAGAATAAAGTTCAAACGCTCATGAGTAATCGTGAGCTTTATTCCATATTTCGTAGCAAGGTCGTCCAAAACCTCAAGAAGCGATAAAAAGTATAAGTTCACGGTTTTTTATTTGTCCCCCGGAAATGATAATATGCCGGATAACGTAGCGTGCAGAGAATATTTATATGCGTGTATGGTAGCGTATCTCTGTACTTCTACGTTTTTTTATTTTGAATGATGAATCTTTTGAAAACCGCCTCCTGAAATCAGCTATACTAAGCCGGCATTCTCCATGCTTAGCTTTTCATTCCTCCATCCGGGCTTTACAACCCTGTCTCGTATCCCACCAATCGATTTATTGGAGTACATAAACGATTTATTGTAGTACATAAATGATTTATTGGAGTACATAAACGATTTATTGGAGTACATAAACGATTTATTGGAGTACATAAATGATTTATTGTAGTACATAAATGATTTATTGTAGTACATAAATGAGTTATTGTAGTACATAAATAAGTTATTGTAGTACATAAATGAGTTATTGTAGTACATAAATGAGTTATTGGAGTACATAAAATAGAAATAAGACAAGTTAAATGGACGGTGATTAAAAAAAATCCGGACGAAACGGCACACTATAATATAAACTTAAAACACCATAACGATGGGAACAAAAAATGACGGGTTGCCGCTTCACGCATCACCATTGCCGCTTCACTCATCACCCTTTACATTTCACGCATCACCCTTTACGCATCCCCCATCCCCCTTGCCGCATCCCCCTTTCTCCTTCACGCATTACTTTTACGCCGAACTAATTTTGAAATAAAATTTGCAGATAAAAAATAAAGCAATATATTTGCAGTGTTTGAAAATGTTCTTTTTTAAATTCTGAGAAACTTGAGAAATTTCGACAACCGTATTAAATTCGTGTATAACGTGGGTTTTAGTTTATTTTACGGTTGTGGGTTTCTCAAGACCTCTCAGAATGGTAAACTAAAATTCACGTTTTTATTTTTTAATAAATCCCACAAAATACGGCGCGCCCACCTCGCAAGGCGGCGCGTCGCCAACGGAAGGGGGAAAGCCCCCAATAAAATGGTAAAAGAATATATTAACTTAAAACATGGAGGAAATCACCAGCTAATTTTCAATTTTCAACGCTCCATTCTCCATTAAAAAGGCGCCCGCCACTGCCTACTGCTACTGAAGACTGCCTACTGGCCTCCGGCGCCAGCCAACTTTTAACTCCTCACCCTCTACCCTTTACCCTTCACCCTTCACGAGTATTTCCGCTATATCCAAATCCAGCGGTTCGGTGATTTTCAGGTTTTCTCTGCTGCCTTCGACGAGGGCGACAGGGTATCCTGCGGCTTCTACGACAGCGGCGTCGTCGGTGAATGCGGGGTGGAAGGGGGCGCGGTAGGCGTTTTTCAGCCATTCGGCGCGAAAGACTTGGGGGGTCTGTACCATGCAGTAATTTTCGCGCGGCACGTGGCGGCTGTGGCCGTTTTCCCGCAGGCGCAGGGAATCTGCCGGCGGCAGCGCGGGCGCTGCTGCGCCGTGCTGTTCGGCGGCGTCAAAGCAGCGGGCAATCAGCTCCGGCGATACGAAGGGGCGCACGCCGTCGTGTATGGCAATCCATTCCGTTGGGGGGAGGGCGTCGAGGGCTTTTTTCACGGAGTCGAACCGTGTGCCGCCGCCGGGCGTTACGGTGTGCGGTAAGCGGAAACGGTGTACGGCGCAGAGTTCCGTCCAGGTGGAAAGATGCGCCGGCGGCAATGTCACCACCAGCGGCATCGCAGGGTCGAAAAGATGGAACCGGCGGATGGTGTGCATCAGCACGGGCATTCCGGCGAGCAGGAGGAATTGCTTGGGCGTCGGGGCGCCCATCCGCTGCCCGCTGCCGCCGGCGACTATGATTACGGAATATTTCACCGGTAATTGTTTTTAGAATGGCGCGTCGGACGACGGGAGGTCAAAGGTTTTGTTGTAATTCATTTTTGACGGATAGGTCGTGGTGGTATTTTTCGGGAGGGGCATGTCCGGGTCGGGTGCGGCTTCCCAGTCGGTAAATTCCGCCTGCGCAAATTTCAGTTTCACATCCGCCGTTTCGCCGTTCCGGTGTTTGGCGATAATGATTTCCGCCAGCCCGGCGGTAGGGAAGCCCTGTTCGTCTTCCGTCATACCATAATACTCGGGGCGGTGGATAAACAGCACCAGGTCGGCATCCTGTTCGATGGCGCCGGATTCGCGGAGGTCGCTCAAGTGCGGCCGTTTGTTGCCGCCGCGCATTTCCACCGAGCGGTTCATTTGCGAAAGCGCGATAACCGGCACGTTGAGTTCTTTGGCAATGGATTTGAGGGCGCGTGAAATGGCGGAGACTTCCTGTTCCCTGACGGCTTTCCGCAATTCCGGCGGCCCGGACATCAATTGGAGGTAGTCGATGATAATAATTTTTATGTCGTGCGCCAGCACCAGCCGGCGCGCTTTGGAGCGGAATTCAAAAATCGACAGCGCCGGCGTGTCGTCGATATACAGCGGGGCTTCGTCGAAAGTACGGATACTGTTTTCCAGGTGTACCCATTCTTCCTGCGTCAGTTTTTTTCCGCCGCGTATTTTTTTCGATTCCAGTTTTGATTCGCTGGCCATAAGGCGTTTCACAAGCTGTTCCGAAGACATTTCCAGCGAGAAAAACGCGGTGGGTATTTTGTGCACCACGCTCATGTTGCGCGCCATGGAAAGCACAAACGCCGTTTTCCCCATAGAGGGGCGCGCCGCCACAATAATCATGTCCGACGCCTGCCATCCCAGCGTGATGCCGTCGAGCGCCGAAAAGCCCGAAGGCACGCCGCTCAGCCCGTCTTCCCGGTTTTGCACGCCTTCCAGTTCTTTCATCGCTTTTGCCACCACTATCTTGACGTGTTCTGTTTCGCGGTGGATATTGCCTTCGGCGATTTCGAAAATTTTCTGCTGGGCGCCGTCCAGCAATTCATCCACGATAATATCCTCTTCGAAGGCGTCGCGCTGTATTTCGGCGGAAGCGGTGATTAACTGCCGTTGAATATATTTTTGGGACAACAGTTTGGCATGGTATTCCACGTGCGCCGCCGAGCTCACCGTCATGGACAGTTGCGAGAGATAGTAATGTCCCCCGATTTCGTCCAGTTCGCCTTTCTTTTTCAGTTCTTCGGCTACGGTGAGCATATCCACCGGTTCATGCCGCAGGTTAATATCCTGGATAGCGCGGAAAATTTTTGCATGCAATTCATTGTGGAATGTTTCGGGTTTCAGCAGTTCCTGCACTTCCACGATAGCGTCTTTTTCGAGCATCAATGCGCCCAGCACCGCTTTTTCAAAGTCTGGCGAATGCGGCGGCATTTTCCCTGTTTCCAGCGCTACCGAATCAATAGTTCGCAGTTTCGGCGCCGATGGTTTGGTCGTTTTTGCCATAAAGTTTTATTTTTATGCAAAGGTAGAAAAAAATGGAGAATGGGAAATTCTGAATTAAATAGTATCTTTGTAGCGTATTTATAAAAGGTAGTCATTATGAAAACAAACAAGGCAAAAACCACAACACCAAAAGCGAAAACAAAAGCGTCGGCAAAAGCAAAAACATCTGTGAAGGCTAAGGCAAGCACAAAGGCAGAAGCGGCAAGAAAGAAAAGGGACCTCGATAAGGGAGGATGGTACATGGACGAAAATGGGAAAATACCCCTTGAAGAGTACTTCAAAGACTATCCCAAGCCTACCGGCCCGAAAAGATCGGAGGTGATGAAAAAACTTGGCCTTTTTCCGTATATAGAAATAGTGGACATGCGGGCTGTAATGAAATAAATAATCATGGAACGCCGCTACCTTTTAGATACACAGACGGTAGTATTCTTCTTTTCCGATTGGCAAGAGCTGATGCGGAATGTACAAGAGATACTGGAAGATTACAATAATTTATTCTATGTGAGTACCACTACCGTAAAAGAAATTATTCATCTATACAACAGCGGAAGGATAAAGGTAAAGAAGTGGAAAACAGCAGCAGATATCTTGCCCGCGATAAAAGCGGCCTATTTTGAGTTGCTGCCCGTTAAGGAAGAGCATCTTGCCACCTATGCCGCTTTAACTACCCAAAAGGGGCACAATGACCCCAACGACCACATCGTTATTTCGCAAGCTCTCACAGAACAAATAATTTTAATCAGTTCCGACCACAGGTTTAAGCAGTATCTTTCGCAAAAACTTCGCCTCATTTTCAATAAACGGTAAAACCCCGCCGGAAGAATCATAGATATTTGATGCAGCGTTTTGACGGCAATAGGATATAATAACCGAATTTCCGTCAACGGAAATCAAAATTCCGTTGACGGAAAAAGCAGGATGGAGAAGCTAAAAGTTAAAAGTTAAAAGTTAAAAGCGGGCTGCCGCCAGAACTTTTAACTTTTAGTTTTTAGTTTTTAGTTTTTAACTTACGGTTACACTTTGGGCGACGCTGCCCTGTCCGGACGGGGCTTTGTATTAAAAAAACACAGAAACATTTAATAAACTTTCCATACATTGCTAATTAAATTTATATGTTTTGTTCCTGTGTTTATGCTCATAACTTTCCTTTTATTGGGCCTGCCCTGCTGTGAAAATTGCGCTGTGCCGAGCGGTTGGGGCAGGTATAAAATTTCAAAACGTGGACTAAACTTATTTTTCAGGAGGTTCACGAATACCTAACGATGTACAAGTAAAAGCCCACGTTTTCAGCGTGGATTTTTTATTCACATCATCATGAAATTTTCGTGATTTCCTGAAAAGAATAAAAGCGTCCAAAATGTTCAAAGAACGTAATTGGGCGACAAAGATATAAAAAGATTTTTAAATACCATCAAGGCTAAAAGTTAAAAACTAAAAGTTAAAAGTGGGCTGCCGCCGGCACTTTTAACTTTGGATTTTTAACTTATAACTAACGACTAACGCTAACGGCTAATGACTAACGACTAGCGACTAATGACTACCGCATGCAACGGATGGCAACCTGCGAAGTGTTGCTGCAGACGGTACATTTCCAGTACTGGTCATTGTTACAACTCAATTTATTGTTGGGGCCGTTGTCGATCTGCATGATGATCCAGCGAGAGCCGCTTGTGGAAAGCCATGAATCACCGTCGGTGTTTTCATGCACAATGGGGCATCTCCCTCTGGTAGCCCAGCCGTATTTGTCGGTTTTCATCGGGCACGGGCTTTGCCAGCTTCGTAAATCCCGCCATGCAGCTACATGGACGGAGGATATTTTTTTCGACAGGTTATCCCACTGGTCTACGCTAGGCAGTATCCAGCCTGCCGGGCAAACGGTTTGCCGGTTGGCCGCGTAGTTGGTCTTCCCCTTTTCTTTAAAAACTTCTTCCTGTTTATAAAATATGCCACAGGAATCTTTGCCGCATTGCTGGAACAGTACCCCCATCGTTCCATTGGCGGTATATTTCAAATTTTGCGCCAGCCACCATTTGCCGTCGGGCATCTGTACAATTCTATACAGTTCATTATCCCGCCGGTCTCTGATCCATGCTTCCCAGTTTTGCTGGCCGGAGGTACGTTGCCGGCAGAGATGCGTAGCGTCGATGAATAAATCATCGCCGGGGTAAGGGCAGAACACAATGCCCGGGCAGCCTGTCCGGTCGGTCAGGGTAACCGGCGTAATAGTTACGCCGGATATGTCAATGGAATTCCCGTTCACCTGCTGCGTTGTTTTTTCGTCTAGGTCTATGAGTGTAAACGGAGGCGAGCCGTGTAAAATATAGGCGTCTTTTTTAACGGTCATGTAGGGCGGGAAATCGCTGGCATAAGCGCATACATTAAATTGCTTGGGGACGTCGCTTAATTGTATGGTAATCTGCCCTGTAAAATCGGCGCCGGGAATAACGCTTTTAACCCATACGCCGCGCTTGTTGCCGGCTACCGTAGCAATAAAAGTATTACCGATTGTTCTTTTGGTGATGGTTGCGCCAGTAACGGTTGCCGGCTTCCATTCGCCGACAAGCATACCACCGGAAACGTTGATGTAGTCTACAAATACCCACACATCGGATAATTCCCGGTCATTGCGCCCTGTCCACGATAGATCGCAAACGACCGTTTTATTGGGAATATCAAATAGCGCGACCCGGATATTTAATGTTTGTGCGTTTGCCGAAATGCCCGCAAGCAAAGTCAAGAAAAAGAAGATGAATTTCATGTTTTTTATTTATTTATTTGTTACTATTCTTTTCTTATGCCGGGCGGGCTATTTTGAAATAATTTACGGATACAAACACTTCATAAAATAACCCTCACGGCATTTTTTTATTTTGCTGCCAGTCGTTGCAGAAAATGCCTGCAATTTCTTTTTTTAATAATCTTTATTATGTTTTACGCCGCTTCCGGCAAGGTTGCGCTTCCTTAAAATTTGGCAGCGCAAATATATTACTTTATTTTCTAACGGCAAATTTTTATTGAAAAATTTTTTTACTCCGGTATAAAGTTGTAAATTTGTCCCCGTTGAACATTAAAACGATACACAAAATGAAAAAAATCCTCGTATGCGCCGCCGCCTTATTGTTCGCGGCCTGCCAGAACAAGACAACTACTGAGCCAATGAAAATATTTACCGAAATCGACAGCAAGGAAATTCCCGGCAACTTCGTGCAGGCGATGTCCCACGACTGGATGCTGATTACCGCCGGGACGCAGGAAAAATTCAATACCATGACCGCCAGCTGGGGCGCGCTGGGGCATTTATGGAACAAGCCGGTGGCCTTTTGTTTCGTCCGCCCGCAACGCTATACTTTTGAATTTACCGAAGCGCAGGATTGTTTCACGCTCTGCTTTTTTGACGAACAATACCGCGAAGCCCTGCAAATTTGCGGCACGCTTTCGGGGCGCGATGTAAACAAGGTGGAAAAAGCCGGCCTGACGCCACGTATCCTGGAAAGCGGGAATGTGGCTTTTGAAGAAGCGCGGCTGATTATCGAATGCCGCAAAATTTATGCGGATTTCTTCGGGCTGGAAAAATTCACTACGTACGAAATCCCTTCCCGCATCTACCCTTCCAGCGATTTTCATAAAATGTACATCGGTGAAATACTCCACGTCTGGGAAAAACAACCCTAACTACATTTAACTTCTCTAACTACTTTTAACTTCTCAGACTCCCCCAACATGCTTCTTTCCATTATTGCAGCGGTAGCGCAGAACAGGGCGATTGGCAAGGAAAACCAACTCCTGTGGCATATTTCCGAAGATTTGCGTTATTTTAAGCAAATCACTTCGGGGCACACGGTGATTATGGGGCGCAAGACTTTTGAATCTATCGGAAAGCCGTTGCCCCACCGCACCAACATTGTTATCAGCCGCACGCTGGCGCCGGAAAACAACGTGAACGTGGCGGCGGATTTAAACGCCGCGATAGCGCAGTGCCGGAAGGAACCGGAAGTTTTTATCATCGGCGGCGGCAGCATTTACCGCGAAGCCCTGCCGCTGGCGCACCGCCTCTACCTTACCGAAGTGCATGCCCACTATGATGGCGACACCTTTTTTCCGGACATTGACAGGAATAGCTGGAAAGAAATGTCCCGGCAGGACTTCCCGCGTGGCGCCGCCTTTCCGCACCCTTTTTCTTTTGTAGTGTACGGGCGAAGCCTGATGTCTGATGTCTGATGTCTGAACTCCGGTTGTTCCGCCCGCCGTTTAATTAAAAAATATTCTGTAATTTTGCATGCTAAAATTTTATCATGCCGTCTTTATTAGCCCATATAAACAGCCCGTCCGACTTGCGGAAATTGAATATGGATGCATTGAAACAGTTGTCGGACGAATTGCGGGAGTTTATTATTTGCCAGTGTTCGAAAAATCCGGGACATTTGGGCGCCAGCCTGGGAGTAGTGGAACTCACGGTGGCGTTGCACTACGTGTTCAACACGCCGGACGATAAATTGATTTGGGATGTGGGGCATCAGGCGTATGCGCACAAGATTCTCACCGGCCGCCGCGACGCTTTTTCTACCAACCGCGTGTATGGCGGTATCAGCGGCTTCCCGAAGATGAGCGAAAGTGAATACGACGCTTTTGGGGGCGGGCATGCTTCGGTGTCGGTGTCGGCAGCGCTGGGCATGGCTGCGGCGGCGAAGATGCAGGGCGTCCGCCGGCAGGCTATTGCCGTGATAGGCGATGGCGCGCTCGGCGGCGGGCTGGCTTTCGAGGGACTGAACAACGCCGGTGCCTCCAAAGCCAATATCCTGGTGGTGGTAAACGATAACAATATGTCGATTGACAGGAACGTCGGCGCGGTGCACAACTACCTGCTGAAACTGACCACTTCGGTACGCTACAACAAATTTAAGGCGAAAGTGTGGAATTTTTTCGGGAATAATATTATCCGGCGGACGGTGCAAAAGTTTGTGAACACTACAAAAATCGCCGTACTGCGCAACAGCAACCTGTTTGAAGCATTAGGCTTCCGGTACTTTGGCCCGGTGGACGGGCACGACCTCGGGCAACTGACCAAAACGCTGCAAGCCCTGAAAAATATAGACGGCCCGAAAGTCTTGCATATTATTACCACCAAAGGCAAAGGATATAAACCCGCCGAAGAAGACCAGATACTGTGGCATGCGCCCGGCATGTACGACAAGGAAACCGGCGAACGCCTTGCATCGGGCGGCCCGGCGCGCTACCAGGATGTGTTTGGCGAAACGTTGGTGGAACTGGCGGAACAGAATCCGAAAATCATCGGCATCACGCCGGCGATGCCCACCGGCTGCTCGCTCAACCTGATGATGGAAAAAATGCCCGGCCGCGCATTCGACGTGGGCATTGCCGAACAGCACGCCGTAACCTTTTCGTCGGGGCTGGCGGCAGCGGGGATGATACCTTACTGTAATATTTATTCGTCCTTCATGCAGCGCGCCTACGACCAGGTGATACACGATGTGGCGCTGCAAAATCTGCAAGTGGTTTTTTGTCTGGATCGCGGCGGGCTGGTCGGAGAAGACGGCGCAACACATCACGGCGCTTACGATTTGGCGTATTTCCGGTGTATTCCCAACCTCGTCATTTTTGCGCCGATGAACGAAGCGGAACTGCGCAACATGCTTTATACCGCACAGCTTCCCGGCATGCACGCTACCGTGATTCGTTACCCGCGCGGCTGTGGCGTGGGGTTAGCATGGAAACGCCCGTTTGAAAAAATACCGCTCGGAAAGGCGCGCCTGCTGCGCGAAGGAAAAGACCTTGCGCTGTTGAGCATCGGCGATATTGGCAATAAGGCGGTAGCGGCGATAGAGCGGCTGGCCGGCGAAAATATTTCCGTCCAGCACTACGACATGCGCTTCCTGAAACCCATAGACGAAGAGGCCTTGCACGAAGCAGGTAAAAAATTCTCTACGGTCATTACCCTCGAAAACGGCACGGTGAACGGCGGGCTGGGGGGAGCGGTAGCGGAATTTTTCACCACCCATCACTATCCCGCAAAAATTATCCGGCTGGGCATCCCCGACCACTTTGTAGAACAGGGAACCATTGCGCAGTTACAGGCACACTGCGGCTTCGACGCCGATGGCATTTACCGCACTATCCATAATTTATTTGCTATTTAAAAAAACTTTTCTACCTTTGCACCCGGTATTACGCTCTTTCTCATTTTGGGTGCTTTTATTCCACTTTAGAAATCTCGAAAATTTCATATCAATTGGATAAAAGCAAAACCACACAAAGAAACGTGGACTTTTGCTTATAATTGATAGGGTATTCGAGAACCTCTAAAGTGATAAGTTTAGTTCACGTTGCATTTTATCCCCAATATACCTCTCTAAAAAGAGAAATTTCCGAAACAGACTAACAAATAAAAGTTGCCAAAGTGCGAAAGAGCTTGCGGCAGGAGGGATTGTTTTGGTGAATAGTTTGTGTTTGGAAAAGTGCAAAACAATCCCAAAAGCCGGAAGGAAGTTAAAAACTAAAAACTAAAAGTTAAAAGTTGGCTGACGCCAGCAACCTGAAAACAGGAAACTATAAACTTTAAACAATCATAACAATGAAAACAACATCAAAACAAACAAGCCCCCTAACCCCCAAAGGGGGAACGAAGCGCATGCGCTCCACACAAAACTCCCCCTTCGGGGGATTCAGGGGGCTTCTCGTATTATTATTCCTCCTTTTGGGGATAGGGGGCTTGTCTGCGCAAGTAACCGTTTCCAATATGGCAACGGACTACCCCGCCAGCAAAGTTTCCTTTACCGTTACATGGACGGCGCAGCCGCACAACAATCAAATCTGGATGATTGTGGACTATATTAAGGTACAAAACGCCTCTATGGCGGGCAATACTTGGAAGCGCGCCCTTGTTACGGCGGTAGCCAGGAACGCCGGCACAGGCAGCGTGGCGACCGTTGCCGGACAGCGCGGCTTCTGGCTTAACACTGCCGGCAGCAGCGGCAGCGCAAACGTTACGGCCACTTTGAGCCTTGACGCCGGCGTGCAGCAATTCAACTGGTGCGCCTATGCCCTGAATTACCCGCCCGAAGCGAAAATCAAAGCCGGAGGCGGATACGATTTATACGGCACGCCGCCGTTTACCGTAAATGGAACGACCCTGCCCGCCGGCAATGCTACCTTTGGCCCGGGTACCTGCATTACTTCGCTAACCGACGCTACCGACAACCCCGCCGGCATTATTCCCGCGCCGCCCAGCATTCAGCTTTCCGCCGGCAGCAGCAGCCAAACCGCCACAGTAAACACCGCATTGCCTGCTTTAAAGTACACTACAACTAATGCCTCCGGCGCCGCCTTGTCCGCCGGCAGTTTTCCTGACGGCGTTGTTGGCGCGTGGGCAAATAATACCTATACTATTAGTGGTACCCCCACTGCTGCCGGGACATTTACTTATACCGTTACTACCACTAACAGCAATGGTTGCACCAATGTAAACGCTACTGGGAAAATAGTTGTTAATGCGCCACCGATTACTTATACGAATTGTACGGCTCCCACTTTAACATTAGGCGCTGTTGGTTTTACCAGTTCGACTACGTATAGCGTCAATGGTTTGACTCTTTCGTCTCCTGTTACTGTTACCTGGTGTAATACCCGTACCTATTCCTCTTTTGACGGTGGTAGTTCTGGCGCTTATAAGGCTGAATGTGCTCAGAATTATTATAGTACTTCTAATGGTAATTGGTTTTCGTGGTGTATGGTTGTTCAATATGCATCCCAGTTGTGTCCCTCTCCATGGCGTGTGCCTACTCTCGAAGACCATTGTCAGATTGTTAATGGTTCTCCCAGCAGTTGCGGTGACAAATCCGGTACTATAAATGGGAGTTACGGCTATACCCATACGGGCTACGTTCTCGGTCAAGCATATTACCGTGGCGGTACTGACGGCTACCAATGGTCATCAACTGAGAACGGTGCAGACGACGCGTGGCTCCTGTATTACCGAAGTGGCGTAACTGGCCCACGGAGCTACATGCGCAAGCGAGTCGGGGCCGCCTTGCGCTGCGTGCGCTAGTCGCCGGAACTTCTTAATTTTTACGCTTTAATATATAGTGATGAAAAGCGAGAAAAGAAGGAAGGGGTAGGGGTGTCAATGAAACCTATAGGGTATAATCGAAACACCCTTTCTGAATGGAAAATGGAGAATGTGCTAATATGACTAATGTGCTAATGTGACTAATTGGGCTGGCGCCAGCACTAACCACTAATCTCATACTTCATACCTCATACTTCATACCTCATACTTCATACTTCATACTTCAAAAATACCTATTAGTTGGTATTGCCGGATGCAGTATAAGGTATTACCTTTGCGGCCTGAAAAAGAATAATTTCATGCTTTTGTTCTGCCAGCGCTATATTTTTCTTGTATTGCTTGCCTGTGGCTGGTTTGCCGCCGGCGCGGAGTCGCCGGATGCCGGCGAACGCCGGAGCGTGTCGGGAACGGTGGTGGACGCCCGGACGAAAAAGCCGGTGGAATACGCGTCGGTATCACTGGCTGGGCAGGAACGCTGGACGGTTACCAACGAAGAGGGCGTATTTATCTTGAAAAATATACCCGAAGGCGAGGTCTCGCTTACGGTAACCTGCCTGGGTTACGCAAAGCGGACGGTCAAGGTGCAAGTCCATGCCGGTACGCCGGCGTTGACGCTGGAATTGCCGGAAGACAACCTGCTGCTGGACGAAGTAATTATCTCCGCCCGCGCCGGCGACGGCGAAGCCACGTCGTCGTATGTGATTGACCGCGCCAGCCTCGAACACCTGCAAATGCTGGACGTGGTCGACGCCATGAGCCTTTTGCCGGGTGGGCAAACCAATCAAAATAACCACCTGGCTACGGGGGATGCGCAATACCTCGCCGTGCGCAGCAGGGACAGCGAGGATGGGAACCCCACCTTCGGCACTGCGGTGGAAGTGGACGGCGTGCGGCTGTCGAGCAACGCCGACTTCAATAGCTCCACGGAAACCCGTCTCTACGGCGTGGATACGCGCGCTATCGCCACGGCCAACGTCGCCTCTATGGAAGTGGTTACCGGCATACCGTCGGTGCAGTACGGCGACCTGTCGAACGGCATCGTGAAAATCAATACGGTCAAGGGGAAGTCGCCCCTGCATGTGGAAGCGTCGACGCGGCCGAATACCAAACAGGTGGCGGTGAACAGGGGTTTTGCCATAGGGCGTGAGGCGGGCGTGCTCAATGCTTCGCTGGAATACACCAAATCGGTGAACAACCTTGCGTCGCCCTACACTTCTTACAGCCGCAACAGTATCACGCTGCGCTATTCCAATACCTTCAACCGGCAGGGCGGACGTCCCCTGATGCTGGAAACCGGCGTTACAGGCACCCTGGGCGGCTATCATTCCAAAAACGACCCCGACGCATTTACCGATACCTACAAGAAAGAACGGGGAAATACGCTTCGCGGAAACATGCGCCTCTCGTGGCTTCTCGGCCTCCCGTGGCTGACGAATCTCGAAGGGCAGCTGGCCGTGAGCTATACCGATAATATGCAGGAAGTGCGCGCCAACAAGTCGAGTTCGGCGGCCATTGCCGCCGTGCACGGGCTGGAGGAAGGCTACTTTGTGGCCACGCGCTACGACGACAACCCGGGGGCGCCGATAGTCATTATTCCCCGGGGCCACTGGTACCAGACGGAATTTACCGACAGCAAGCCCCTCAGCCTTTCCGCCGGCCTGAAAGGAAACTGGGCGCGGCGGTTCGGGCGGTTGCAGAATAATGTGTTGGCGGGCGTCGATTTCAGCACCACCGGCAACCGCGGGCGCGGCGTATATTACGACGACCTGCGCTACGCCCCTTCGGGCTGGCGCCCCTACCGCTTCGACGAAGCGCCGTTTATGCATAACCTGGCGTGGTATATCGAAGACAAAGTACAGCTGCCCATAGGAACGACCCATTTGCAGTTAGTGGCCGGCCTGCGCTCGGACAGAACGTTTGTAAAGGCGTCGCACTATGGCTCGGTGAGCAGCCTGTCGCCGCGCTTCAATGCCCGCTACACCCTGGTCGAGCAGCCGGAGAAAACCCTCCGGCAGCTTACCCTCACTGCCGGCTGGGGAAAAGCCGTGAAGCTGCCCTCCTTTGAAGTCCTCTACCCGCGCCCCGGCTATACCGACCGCCTCGCCTTTGCGCCCGGCGCCATGGCCGACGGAACTACTTTTTACGCCTACCATATCACCCCCCGCACCCCGAGCTATGACCCCAACCTTCGCTGGCAATACAGCCGGCAGTGGGAAATAGGTGTGGAAGCGAAAATACGCTCGCTCTTCCTCTCCCTGGCGTTCTTTCACCACCAAACGGTGAATCCATACAGGTATATCAATGAATACACGCCCTTCGCCTTTAAACTGACGGGGCAGGACGCCCTTGAACAAAGCGCCATCCCGTCGGTTGACCGGATTTACACCATCGACCGGGAAACAGGCGTCGTAACCGTTACCGACAAAACCGGGGCGCGCGCCCCCGAAGTCCTTGCTTACCGCGAACGGCGCACATTCAGGAATGACGAAACATTTACCAACGGCACGCCCTTTGTGCGGCGCGGCATGGAATGGGTGGCGGACTTCGGAAAAATCCCCCTCCTGCGTACCTCCGTGCGCCTCGACGGCAGCTACTACCACTACCGCTATACCGATGAAACCCTGTTGCCCTACTCGCCCACGTCGCAAAACATGGCTGACGGCAACCCCTATAAATATGTAGGCTACTACGTCGGCGGTTCTTCTGGCGGCGGCGTGGCCGTAGCCAATGGTTACGAAACAAAAAAAGTGAATATGAACCTGACCCTGGCCACCCATATTCCCGCTATCCGCATTATCGTATCCCTGCGATTGGAAACGACGCTTTACAACTTCACGCAAAACCTGAGCGAATACAGCCAGGGAGAGCGCGGCTTTGCGGTGGATAACCGCAGCGACGATACCCCCGCCGCCGACCCCGCGCGCTACAACACCGGCCGCTACGTGGCCGTCTACCCCTTATACTATACCTCCTGGGACGACATGGAAACCAAAATCCCGTTTGCCGAAAAGTTTATCTGGGCAAAGGCGAACAGGAAGCAAGACCCGGTGGCGGAATCCCTGTATAACGCCCTCTCGAGCCTCATAGAATATACCAACACCAATTATTACTTCAATGCCGACCGCCTGTCGGCCTACTATTCCATCAACCTCAGCGTAACCAAGGAACTCGGCGACCTGGCCTCCCTCATGTTCAGCGCCACCAATTTTACCAACAACGCGCAGCCCGTTACTTCCAGCGCCAGCGGCGCCCAAACCTCCATATATAATCACGGGAGAAGGCTCATCCCGCAGTTTTATTACAGTTTATCGTTAAAAATCAAATTATGAATTAGGAATTATGAAGTATGAATTATTTCACCCACAGATTTTCTCAGATTATAACAGATTACACAGATTTAATCTGTGTAATCTAAAAAAAATCTGTGTAAATCTGTGGGAGAAAAAGTACTCACTGTCACCACA
>JAITSM010000083.1 GCA_031287815.1 Prevotellaceae bacterium | reverse complement strand
TTTTAGTTTTTAACTTTTAACTTTTCCGGCGCCAGCACTTTTAACTTTTAGTTTTTAACTTTTAACTTTTCCGGCGCCAGCCTACTTCATAATTCATAACTCATAATTCATAATTCATACTTCATACTTCATACTTCATACTTCATACTTCATACTTCATACTTCATACTTCAAAATTCATACTTCATACTTTAAACTGAATTGGTTCATGGTTCATTAATTTTTTGTACCTTTGGCAACTTTTAATAATCATGAAGCTACCGGCTGTTTAATACTTAATAAAATATGAAAGAAAAAATAGTATCGCCCGAAACCAAAATGCTGCATACGCCTTACCCTGCGCGGGACGCCTACGGCGCGTTGAACATGCCGGTATACCACGCCGTGGCCTATGAGTTCGACACGGCCGCACAAATGGAACTGGCCTTTACAGGACGTTCGCCGGAGCATGTCTATTCGCGCGTATCGAATCCTACCGTGCAGTACTTTGAAAACCGCGTAAAAGCTATGACCGGCGCGGGGGACGTCATCGCATTCAACTCGGGCATGGCGGCGATTGCCAACACCTTTACGGCTATTGCCCGCGCGGGCGCCAATATCGTTACTTCGCCCCATTTGTTCGGCAATACCTATTCGCTGATAGCTTTTACGCTAAAAGATTTCGGCGTGGAGCCCCGCTTCTGCGACCTGACCGACCCCGAAACCGTAGAAAAAAATATGGATGAAAATACCTGCGCCGTTTTCCTGGAAGTCATCACCAACCCGCAAATGGAAGTGGCCGGCCTGCGGGCATTGTCGGAGCGTTGCCGGCGCCACGGCGTGCCGTTAATTGCCGATACCACCATTGTGCCTTTTTCCGCCTTCCGCGCCGCCGCGTTTGGCGTAGATATCGAAATTGTGTCTTCGACAAAATATATTTCCGGCGGCGCCACTTCGCTGGGCGGGCTGGCGCTGGACTACGCCTCCTGCGACTGGCAACATTCCCCGAAACTGCGTTCGTTGGTAGGGCAACCGGCCGTTTCGGCGTTTTCCTGTAAAATGCGCCGCGAAATACACCGCAACCTCGGCGCCTGCATGACGCCGGAGGTGGCGGCATTGCAAACAACCGGGCTGGAAACGCTCGCCGTCCGTTACGAACGCGCCGCCAAAACATGCCGCGCTTTGGCAGAGAAAATAAAATCGCTCGACGGCGTATGTTCCGTGAATTACCCGGCATTGCCAGAGCATCCATTCCATGCGGTGAGCCAAGAGCAATTCGGCGATTATCCCGGGGCGATGTTCACCTTCGACGTCGCTTCGCGCGAAGCGGCTTTCCGCTTTATCGACCGCCTGCAACTCATCCGGCGCGCCACCAATTTGTTTGACAACAAAACGCTGGCCATCCACCCGGCAAGCACTATCTACGGAACATTCACCGAAGAACTCCGCCAAAGCATGGACGTAAGCCAGAAAACCATTCGCATATCCGTCGGCCTGGAAGAAACGGAAGACTTGTACAACGACTTCCAGCAGGCATTAGGATAAAATGAAATCTCCCCATCAACCGCTTCCTGCCACTCTGTCTATATTCCCGTATATGGCAGGATTTTTGTTTTGATTCCTGCATATTTTGAAAAATATAAGAAATTATGAACGATAATAAAGGACTAAACAAAAACGAAGAACAAACGTCATTGGAAGACATTCAACAAAACGCCGCCCCTGAAGAAAAAGCGCCGGAGCCTTTAGCGGAAGATGCCAAAACTGCCGCTGCAGAACTCACAGTAGAGGAAAAATTGGCAGTTGCCGAAGAGAATTATTTACGGCTGGCGGCAGAATTTGACAATTACCGCAAGCGCATGGCCAAAGAACGGCTGGAACTGTTGATAACCGCCGGCAGCGACGTCATCACCGGCTTGCTGCCCGTGCTGGACGACTTCGAACGCGCCTTGAACGCCCTGCAGGCAGTAGCCTCGCCCGAAACGGAAGGGATAAAATTGATTTACGACAAACTGTACAGCTATCTTCAAAGCAAGGGACTGCAAAGGATTGAAGCGCTCGGCGCCGTTATGGATACCGACTTGCACGAAGCAGTGGCTAATCTCCCCGCCCCCGCGCCCGAACAGAAAGGCAAAGTCCTCGACGAAGTACAGCGCGGCTATACACTGAATGGGAAAATCATCCGCTATGCAAAAGTAGTCGTCGGGAATTAAGGAATAATGAACAATGAATAATGTTTCCGGCGTTAGTCCAATTAGTCACACTAGCACATTAAAAACATGCGCGATTATTATGAAATATTAGAAGTGGCAAAGACCGCTACTGCGGAGGAAATCAAGAAAGCCTACCGCAAAAAGGCGATACAATACCACCCCGATAAAAACCCCGGCAATAAAGAAGCGGAAGAACGCTTCAAAGAAGCAGCCGAAGCCTATGACGTGCTGAGCGACCCGAATAAACGCGCCCGCTACGACCAGTTCGGCCATGCGGGTATGAGCGGTGCAAGCGGCGGCGGCTATGGCGGCGGTTTTTCGTCGGTAGAAGATATTTTCTCGCACTTCGGCGACTTGTTCGAATCGTTTGGCATCGGCGGGCATTTTCGCGGCAACCCCTTTGGCGGACGCCGCCATCAAGCGGTTTCGCGTGGCTCCGATATTCGCATCCGCGTAAAATTATCGCTGAAAGAAGTAGCGAACGGCGTAGAGAAAAAAGTAAAAATAAATAAGCTGGTGGCTTGCAACGAATGTCATGGCAAAGGAGCGAAAGACAGCAACGCATTTTCCACCTGCAACACCTGTAAAGGTGCCGGCGTGGTAATGCACGTTACCCAGACCTTCCTCGGCACCATGCAGCAGACGGCGGCTTGCCCCGCTTGCCACGGCGAAGGGAAAATCATTACTTCGCCCTGCCCGAAATGCCACGGCGAAGGCACCGTGCGCAGCGAAGAAGAAATCACTTTCAAAATTCCCCCCGGCGTGGAAGAAGGAATGCAACTGTCTATTTCGGGGAAAGGCAATGCGGCGCGGCGCGGCGGCATGAATGGGAATTTACTGGTGGTGGTGGAAGAAGAACCGCATGAGGAATTTCAACGCGACGGAAATGATTTGATTTACCCGTTGTTTATTTCCGTAGCGCAGGCAGCCCTGGGCGCCTCGCTGGAGGTTCCGCTGGTAGAAGGGAAAGCTAAAATAAAAATAGAACCCGGTACGCAATCGGGACGCATATTGCGCCTGCGCGGCAAAGGTTTGCCCTCCCTCAACAGCTATGGCGCCGGCGACATGCTCATACAGGTGAATGTGTGGATACCTAAAAAACTCACCAAAGAAGAGCAAAAAATACTGGAAACATTAGGCGCTTCCGAAAATTTCAAACCGAAGAAAGTTAAAAACTAAAAACCAAGAACACTGATGCCGGAGAGCATAATCATATTAACACATTAAAAAATTATTCACATTAGCACATTAAACCTATGTCCCGTTTTCGTATATCTGAAATTGTTTCGTTCCTGAATGCGCAACGCATTTCGGGACGTTCCGACGACGCTGAAATTTCCTGCCTGCTGACCGACAGCCGTTACTTGCGGACAACCGACAACTGCCTGTTTTTTGCCTTGAAAGGCGCGCACGGCGATAGCCCTAACGCTATAGAAGAATTGTACAACAAAGGCGTCCGGCATTTCGTAGTGCAAGACATCCCGGAGGAGATGAAAGACAAAACGGATGCCGATTTCCTGCTGGCGGCAAATCCGCAGAAAGCTTTACGGCTACTGGCGGAAGCACACCGGAAACAGTTCACCATTCCGGTGGTAGGCATCACCGGAAGCGCCGGAAAAACCATGCTAAAAGAATGGCTGGCGTACCTTTTAGCGGCAGACCGGAAAGTAGTGAAAAGCCCGAAGGGCTACCACCATCCGGCGGGCGTGCCGCTCTCCGTTTGGGAAATGCAGCCCGGCGACGACATCGCTATCTTTGGCGCAGGGCTTTCGAAACCCGGCGACATGCAATACAACCAAGCGGCCATGCAACCGACGGTAGGTATTTTTACCAATATCCGCACAGCGCACGATGAGAACTTTACCTCTATCAAACATGAAATCGACGAACAGCTGAAACTCTTCACGGGCGTGCAACAGCTTATCTACTGCGCCGACCACGCCGACATCCGGGAACAGATAACCAATGACCCTGAGCTGAAAAAAATTCAAGCGTTCACATGGGGAAAGTCTAAGGAAAGTACGCTGCGCCTGATGAAAACAACCGTACAAAACGGCGCTACTACAATCATGGCAAAGTACCGGAAAGACCAATTCACGCTTACTATTCCGGTTGCCGGCAAAGCCGCTGTCGAAAATGCCATGCACTGCTGGGCGTTCATGCTGTTGATGAAGTATCAGCACGCCATGATTGCAGAACGCATGCAAACGTTGCCAGCGATAGAAAAACAAATGGAATTGAAAGAAGCTGTCAACAACTGTTCGGTCATTAGCGACAGCTATCCCTCCGATTTCCACTCATTGCAAAGAGCGGTGGTTTTTTTGAACCAGCAACTGCAACATGCAAAAAAAACGGTTATCCTGTTCGACTACCCGCCCTGCGGCAACCGCGACGAAAACGAATGGTACGCCGACATTGCCCGCCTGCTGGCGGAGAACAACGTCTCCCGCATTATCGGTATCGGCAGCGCCATTTCGCAGCATGCCGACAAATTTTCGATAGAAAAAAGTTTCTTTCCCGACGTCGAATCCTTTTTAGAACAGTTCCCGCTGTCCGGTTTCCGCGATGAAACGATACTGTTGAAAGGCGCGCGAACAGCTGGATTTGAGAAAATCGACAACGCCCTGCAATGGAAAACCTACAAGACAAAACTGGAAGTAAACCTGAACGCCGTATCGCATAATTTGAATTATTTCCGTTCAAAACTGACGCCCGGCGTAGGGTTGATGGCAATGGTCAAAGCCTTTGCATACGGCAGCGGGAGTTTTGAAATTGCCGATTTATTGCAGTCCTGGCAAGTCGATTACCTGGGCGTTGCCAGCGTCGACGAAGGCGTGGAGCTGCGCGAGGCCGGCATCAAAACGCCCATCATGGTGATAAATCCCGAAGAACAAAATTACGGCAAGATGACGGACTATCACCTGGAGCCCGAAATATACAACCTGCGCACATGGCATGACTTGCTTGAATATGTAAAACGCCGGACTTCTCCTGCGCCTTCGCCCATTGCCGTGCACATCAAGCTGGATACCGGCATGCACCGGCTGGGGATAGAAGAAAAAGATTTGCCGCAGTTCCTGCAGGAGCTGAAAGAAACCCTACTGCCGGCCGGCGAACAACCGGCTATCCGCATCGCCTCCGTGTTCTCTCACCTGGCGGCAAGCGACAACCCGCAATTAGACCGGTTTACCCACCGGCAGCTGGCTACTTTCCGGCGCCTGAGCAGTCAAGTGCAGGCAGCGTGCAACTATCCTGTTTGCCGTCATCTTGCAAACTCGGCGGGCATTTCGCGTTTTCCCGACACGCAGTTTAATATGGTGCGGCTGGGCATCGGACTGTATGGCATCGGTGCAAATGAAACGGAACAACAGCGCCTGCAAAATGTGAGTACCATGAAAACCGTGATATCACAAATAAAACGCCTTCCCGCCGGCGAAACAGTCGGCTACAACCGCAACCATAAAATCATACGCGATACCTGCATCGGCATTCTTCCCATTGGCTACGCCGACGGCTTGCCGCGCAAGTTCGGCAACGGAAAAGGAAGCGTGTGGATAAACGAAAAATTGGCGCCGGTGATTGGAAATGTCTGCATGGATATGTGCATGATTGACCTCACAGGCATTCCGGCGCAAGAAAACGACGAAGTAATTATTTTCGGCGAAGTGCGTCCCGTAGCCGAAGTCGCGAAAATACTTGAAACCATTCCCTACGAAGTCTTCACAAACATTTCCCGGCGGGTAAAACGGGTTTACTATCAGGAATAATTTTTTATCTTTGCATAAAAAAAGTTTCCCATGTTTGATTTCATTGTAACACTCGACCAACAAGTTTTTTTATTTCTCAACGGATTACACTGTGCATGGCTTGATCCGGTGATGCTCTTCGCATCGGGCAGGTGGTCATGGGCGCTGCTGTATGCCGGAATGTTTTTTTTCTTCTTCTGGAAACGCACGTGGACAGCCGGATTATTTGCGTTGTTGGCAGTAGCGCTCGCTTTCGCTTTGACCGACCAGTTGGGAGGCCTTATCAAACACGCCGTGCAACGCCCCCGCCCCTGCCTGGAATTTGAAGGGCTGCTTTATTCGCTGGAAGCCTGCGGCGGACGCTTCGCCAGCTTCGTGTCCAACCATGCCGCCAACATATTCGGCTCTGCTACCATTTCCGCCCTGATTTTCCGAAAAAAATACTACACTGTGGGCATTTATGCATGGTCGGCGCTGGTGGCCTACAGCCGCATCTACGTAGGCAAACACTATCCCTTAGACCTGTTGGGCGGCGCGCTGCTCGGAATCGCAATCGGCTACTTGGTATTTCTTTTATACAATTTTTGTATTTCTTTTTTGCATAAAAGAAATACAAAAAAAATCTGCAAAGATACCGGCATCCCCCGTCAATCCGGCCAACCAGCAAACCGGCAAATTGGAAAAATTATCTACTCCCTTTGCTACTACCTGTACTTTATCATTGCGTCGCCGGTTATTTTCTTTATTGGAGGCGTACTGTTGCTGCTGACCGGCCTGTTTGACCGCGACAGGAAAATCCTGCACTACTATTCCTATTTTTGGGGGCTGCAATATTACTGGATAGCGCCCTGGTGGCATCTCCAGGTAAACGGGCTGGAAAATGTAGCGCCAAAGAAAAAATACATCATCCTGTCCAACCACCAGTCAATGATCGATATTTGTTTGCTCTATAAAATTCCCAAACCCTTCAAATGGATTTCAAAAAAGGAAGTGCTGCGGCTGCCCTTTGTGGGATGGGCGTTATGGCTGCATCGCGACGTGCTTATTTCGCGCGACCGCACAGGGCTGAAAAAAATGATGAAGGAAGCGCAGGACTATCTAAGCCGGAACGTAAGCATCATTCTCTTTCCCGAAGGCACGCGCTCCATAGACGGGCAAATGCACGACTTTAAGGAAGGCGGCTTCCTGCTGGCAAGAACCGCAAAGACCGCCATCCTCCCGGTAGTCATTGACGGCACATTCGACGTCCTGCATAAAAACAGCTGGCTTGTGCGGCGCAAGCAAACGTTTCGCATAAACATCCTGCCCGAAATTCCCGAAGAAGAAGTAGCCGCCACCGCCACCAAAGAAATGATGCACAAACTGCACGCCCTGATGCGAAACACGCATCAACAAATGGCGCCGGAAAAATATCCAACCCAGAAATAATCCGTAGTGCGTATAGCGTAGTCCGCGCTATCCCATAACGCCTCATTCCTTTTCATTCAGCATCGCCCATAGCAGGTCTTTCAGCCGCGGGATATTTTTTCCAGAAACGGAAGAAATGAAAATATGCGGGACTTTTTTCGGAAGTGATTTTTTAATTTCTTTTTCCAGTTCCTCATCGAGCAGGTCGCTCTTGGAAATGGCTAAAACCCGTTGTTTGTCGAGTAATTCGGGATTGTATTGGCGGAGTTCGTTCAATAATATTTTATATTCTCCGGCAATATCCTTGCTATCGGCGGGGATGAGAAACAAGAGCATGGAATTACGTTCAATGTGGCGCAGGAAGCGCAAACCAAGCCCCCGCCCTTCGTGCGCGCCCTCAATAATTCCGGGAATATCCGCCATGACGAACGATTGATTATCGCGGTGCGCCACGATGCCCAAACTTGGCTCTAATGTGGTGAACGCATAATCGGCGATTTTCGGCTTGGCGGCCGACACCACCGATAGCAACGTCGATTTCCCCGCATTGGGAAATCCGACCAGCCCCACGTCTGCCAGCAGTTTTAATTCAAAGACAAACCAGTCCTCTTCACCGGGCTCGCCCGGCTGCGCATAGCGCGGCGTCTGGTTGGTCGCCGTTTTAAAATAGGCGTTGCCCTTGCCGCCGCGCCCGCCGTGTAACAGTACTTTTTCTTCGCCGCCTGCCGTGATTTCAATTATGACATCATCCGTTCCGGCGCGTTTGACAACCGTTCCAAGCGGTACGTCCAGCATAATATCTTTGCCGTCGGAGCCGTGACATAATGCACCGCTGCCTGCACCGCCGGCTTCCGCACGAATGTGCTTGCGGTACTTCAGATGAATAAGCGTCCAAAGCTGTTTATTTCCGCGCAGGATAATATTCCCGCCGCGCCCGCCGTCGCCGCCGTCGGGGCCGCCTTTGGGTACATATTTTTCCCGGTGCAAGTGCATAGACCCTTTCCCGCCCGCGCCGGACGAGCAAAACAAACGCACATAATCTATAAAATTGGATGCTGACACTTTGAGAATGGAGAGTTGAGAATGGAGAATTATTTTAATACGCTTACTATTGTTTCACGCTTTACACTTCACTTTTTACCCTTCACCTTTCACAATGGACAATATTTGCCGCAATGTATTTTCAGGCGTAAGGCTGCTATCGACCGTGTAGTATTTGTTTTGCGCTTTATAATAGTCGCTCGTAACTTTTATTTTTTCATGATACGTGGCAATGCGTTTACGAATAACGTCGATAGTATCATCAGGGCGGCCTTCTATTTCCGCACGGCTCAGCATCCGGCGGATAATTTCATCTTCGCTTACCTCCAAAGCGATCATCATCGTGATAGCCGCTCCCTGCGCCGCCATTATTGCATCCAGTTCTTTCGCCTGTTCCGTCGTACGCGGGAACCCGTCGAAAATAAAACCGGAACACGGTATCTTCCGTTTTACAAATTCGCGCACCATCGCCACCACCACTTCATCGGGCACCAACTGCCCCTGCGCAATCAACTGCCCGGCTTCTTTGCCAAGCGCAGAGCCGCGTTCTATTTCCTCGCGCAATATATCGCCGGTGGACAGATGTACTAATTTTTTTTCCTCCACCACTTTTTTCGCCACCGTGCCTTTTCCCGCACCCGGAGGGCCAAAGAGAACAATATTCAACATAGCATTTTCAGTTTACAATTTTATAAATATTACGGAGGTTACGCCCCAGCTGGTCGTAATCCAACCCGTACCCTACAATGAAATCATTTGGAATGCGCATGCCGACATAATCAATGGGAATATCCTTATCGTATGCCTCCGGTTTCAGCAGGAAAGTAGCCACTTTGATTTGCTTGGGCCGGTATTTTTTCAACGTTTCCACCAGTTCCACCAGCGTATGCCCGGTTTCTACAATATCCTCCACAATAATTACCGTGCGGTTGCTGATGTCGGTGCTCAATCCCAGCAGTTCCTGCACTTTTCTGGTGGAGGCGACGCCGCTGTACGACGCCAGTTTCACAAACGACACTTCGCAATTAAAATCCATTTGCTTCAGCAAATCCGACGTAAACATGAACGAGCCGTTCAGCACGCTCAAGAAAATGGGGATAGGTTCGTTTTTCATATCCTCCCGAATCTTTTGCGCCACTACGCCTATGGCGGTTTGTATCTGGTCATGCCGGATAGCGATTTCAAATTCCTTATCGTGCAATTTTACCCGTTTCATGATATTTTCAAGAATAAATTTTTAAAGTGTAAAAATAGTTATTATTTTTGTACTACTAAAAACTATTTATCAAATCAACAATTAACATTCCATAAAAATGAAACCACTTGTCAGTATTGTCATGGGCAGCGCGTCGGATTTACCGGTGATGTCGGCTGCGGCAAAATTTTTGAATGACCTGCAAATTCCCTTTGAAATAAATGCCCTTTCGGCGCATCGCGTGCCCGAAATGGTGTTTGATTTTGCAAAAAAACTGTGTACGCGCGGGGTAAAAGTAGTGATTGCCGGCGCCGGGGGCGCGGCGCATCTGCCCGGTATCATTGCCGCCCTGACGCCGATTCCCGTCATTGGCGTTCCCATTAAATCCGCCAATTCGATGGACGGCTGGGACAGCGTATTGTCTATCCTGCAAATGCCTTCCGGGATTCCTGTGGCTACGGTGGCGCTCGACGGCGCGCACAATGCGGGGATTCTGGCGGCGCAAATCCTGGCCACCGGCAATGAGGAATTGTTGAAAAAAATCCAACAGTTTAAAAACGACCTGGCCGACAAAATCGCAAAAGCCAACGACGAATTAAAAAACGTGGTGTTCGCCTACAGGGTGGGGGGCAGTCTTCAGTAGGCAGTCTTCAGTTTTCAGTAGGCAGTGGCTGGCGCAGCTACCTCCTACCTCCTACATAAGAAATAATGTATTCATTTCCTATTTATTGGGGGGCTTCCCCGCTTCCGTCGGGGCGCGCCCCCCTTCGAGCGGGGCGCGCCCCCATGCGAGCGGGGCGTGCCCCCGTGTGTGCGGGGCGTGGCCCCGTGTGAGCGG